>VBCS01000381.1 GCA_005888955.1 Betaproteobacteria bacterium | reverse complement strand
GCGCGCTCGGCGCCGCGCTGTCGCCGGCCGCTGCCACGCTCGCGCACGCGGTTGAAACGAAACTTTCCAAAGCGGACTGGCAGGCGATCAGGAAGGTGATCTCGCGGCAGCTCGCGGCGCTGCGTGCCGGCGACGGCAAACGAGCCTTCGGCTATGCCAGTCCCGGGATTCAGGCCCAGTTCGGCGACGCGCAGACGTTCATGGTGATGGTCCGCGCCGGGTATTCCGCGCTCCTCGATGCGCGCTACACCGAGTTCCTCGAGGGCGCGGTCATGAGAAGCAGAAGGGTGCCTGGCGGATTACCGGCTGCCAATTGGCACCGTCGACGGTGCAAGCCGCTTAAGGAACCTAACCGAAGAGGTACTTGCGCTGCGTCTCCCAGTGCTCCTGGGGCAACCGCTTGAAACCCGACTTGGCGAACAGCAACCAGCGACCGAGCACAAAGGCGAGCAACGCATTGGCCTCGGCGATGGGATCGCCCGTCCACGCACCGCCTGCCTGCGCGATCTTGAGCGCCTGCCGCAGTGCGGCTTCGACGCGCTCGTAGAGTTGGTTCATGCGGATCTGCAGCCGCTCGTCCTCGTTGACCAGCGCGTCGCCGATCAGTACTCGCGTCATGCCCGGATTCCTCTCCGAGAAGCCGATCAGCATGGACACGATCTGCGTGGCTTGCGCCACGCCGTCGGTGGTGTCGGTCGTGATGTCGTTGACCAGCTTGAGGAGCGTGGACTCGATGAAGTCGATCAGCCCCTCGAACATCTGCGCCTTGCTGGCGAAATGGCGGTAGAGCGCCGCTTCCGAGACCTTCAGCTGTGCGGCGAGCGCGGCGGTCGTGATCTTCTCGCCGCGCGGGTTCTCCAGCATCGCCGCCAGCGTTTCCAGGATTTTCTTCTTGCGCTCGCCGGGCTTGGTTGCCATCGTCAATCCGCCCTGATCATCGTGCCGACCCCTTCGTTCGTCAGCACCTCGAGCAGCAGCGCATGCTCGACGCGCCCGTCGATGATGTGCGAGCTCCGAACGCCGTTCTTCACCGCGTCGAGCGCGGAGCCGATCTTCGGCAGCATGCCGCCGTGAATCGTGCCATCCGCGAACAGGCCTTCGATCTCGCTGGCGGTGAGGCCGGTCAGCAACGCCCCGCTCTTGTCGAGCACACCGACGGTGTTGGTCATGAGCACGAGCTTCTCTGCCTTGAGCGTCTCGGCGAGCTTGCCAGCGACGAGGTCGGCGTTGATGTTGTACGCCTCGCCGTCCCTGCCGACGCCGATTGGCGCGATCACCGGCACGAAGTCGCGCGAATCGAGGAGCTGGATGAGCTCCGGGTCGATCTTCTCGATCTCGCCGACCAGGCCGATGTCGACGAACTCGCCATGGTTGGTGTCGCTCTTGAGCAGCATCTTGCGGGCGTGGATGAATGCCCCGTCCTGGCCGGTCAGGCCGACCGCCCGGCCGCCGTGCTGATTGATCAGGCCGACGATCTCCTGGTTAAGCTCGCCCAAAACCATTTCCACGACGTTCATGACCTTTTCGTCGGTGACGCGCATGCCCTGGCGAAACTCGCTCGGGATGCCCATCGTCTTCAAGAGGTCGCCGATCTGCGGTCCGCCCCCGTGCACGATGACCGGGTTCATGCCGACCAGCTTCAGCATGACGACATCGCGAGCGAAGCCTGCCTTGAGCGCGGCCTCGGTCATCGCGTTGCCGCCATACTTGATGACGATCGCCTTGTCGTGGAAGCGCTGAATGTAGGGCAGTGCCTCGGCCAGAATCTGGGCTTTGAGCGCAGCGGAGGCGGCCTCGAGGGGCATGGCAGGAGCGGGCGCGTCGGATTGCGGCTCGGGTTGCGGCGATTCTACCCGATCGTGCGCAAACAAAGTAACCGCGCCACTTTGTCGACAAGTAAGCCCTGACTGGCGGCGTTTGTAACCAACAAGGCGCTTTGGTATCTTCCGCGGATGAAAAACGCGCCGTCGGCCGCCATCGATACGACTGTCGCGTTCCGCATGCCGGGTTTCACCAACGCCGGCGTGCCATGAGGCTCGCGATCATCCGCCAGCGTTATGCTCCCTCTGGTGTCGCCGAACGCTACGTCGAGGCCGCGCTGGAGGCATTGCTCGAGCGTGGGATCGCGATCACGCTCTACACCCGCCGGTGGCCGGAGACACGGCTGCAACTGATCGAGCCTGTGGTTTGCAATCCGCCCTACATCGGCCGTCTCTGGCGCGACTGGAGCTTTGCCCGAGCCGTCAGCAGCAAGATTGCCAAGCAGCCCCCGGAGCTGGTGCAGTCGCACGAACGGCTCCTGTGCTGCGACGTCTATCGCGCGGGCGACGGCGTACATCAGGTCTGGCTCGAGGAGCGCCTGCGCGACGAGTCTCCGCTCGTCCGCCGCGCAATCGAATGGAGCCCGTACCACCGTTATGTCCTGGAGATCGAGCGGCGGCTCTTCGCGAGCCGGGCGTTGCGCGCCGTGATATGCAGCTCCAAGATGGTCCGCGACGAGATTCGCGACCGCTTCGGCGTCGCCGAAGAGAAGCTTCACGTGATCTACAACGCGGTCGACAGCGACGTCTTCTCGCCGCAATTGAGACAACATCGCGCGGCGGTGCGCAGCAAGCTGGGCGTGCCGGAGGCCGCGACGGTATTCCTCGCCTACTCCAGGCACGTGCGCGAGGGGGTCGCGATGGCGATCATCGCTCTGGCGCGCCTCCCGCGCGATACGTTTCTGTTTGTCGTCGGCCGCGACAAGGCGCGCGGATACTACAAACGCCTGGCGCAACAGCGCGGCGTCGCGCATCGTGTCGCGCTCCTCGGTCCGCAGGAGGATCCGCGTCCGTTCTACGGCGCCGCCGATGCGTTCGTGCTGCCAACCTTGTACGATCCCTGCCCGAACACGGCGCTGGAGGCGATGGCGTGCGGTCTGCCGGTGGTGACGAGCACCGCGCGTGACATCGATTCGCTCGCCTGGCACATGATGACGCTGACCGATGCCGCCGCGCGGGCGACGCTCGGTGCGCGCGCCCGCGAAGCGGTGCTGCCGCTGACACCACCGGCGATGACATTGCAGCTCGTGCTGCTGTATCGCGATCTCCTCGCCGCCGCGTACGCGGCCACTGCAGCGCGCGACTGATGCGCCCGGCGGGCGCGAGAGGGCTGCGCTATAATTCGCGGCACCTCAGCCCTTCGTCCACCGGCAGCATTTGATGGAATCATTAACGGACGGCCGGACGACGATCGTCATCGCGCATCGGCTGTCGCCGATCGAACGCGCGGACCGGATCGCGGCGCTCGACCGAGGTCACATCGTCGAGCGGGAGATGCTTGCCGAGTTGCTCGCTCGCGACGACCTGTACGCCAAGTTACCCGGCATTCAATTCGCGACGGCCACCGCCGTCGTCTGATCGCAGTGCGC
>VBCS01000380.1 GCA_005888955.1 Betaproteobacteria bacterium | reverse complement strand
CGGCCTCACGGGTTGGTCGCCGTCGTATTCCATCGACGAGGGGTTGGCCGCCACGGCCGCGTGGTGGCGCATACGGCGCGCGCTGTGACTCGCGCGACGTAGCTGGACGAATCAAGTGATGAACGCCACGCAAAGATATCTAGTAAGAGGATTCATGTGGGTAATGTCCGGCCTGAGCGTCGCGGGCTGGGCGGGTATCGCCGTCGCTCAGCCCCCCAGCGATCTTGTTTTTACGGGCGTCAGCATCGCCGACTATAAGAACGAGGCGAATACGGATTTGCTTGGTAAACATATGGCTCTTGGAGATGCACTTCTGAAAGTGACGTTCACTAGCCGAACCGACCTTGGAAAGCTTGCATTCGAGAAGGAGATGCTAATCTCAGACGCTGTGCGTTTTTGCGAACAAACAGAGGAAGGTATTCTTGGTAGCTGGGTTGACGTCTTTCGCGGTGAGTTTAGTGTGAATGCGGTACGCGCAGATCGGCGTGTGCGAGCGGCGTACCTTGATGCCATCGCGAAGCAGCCGTATGACGAGCCGATCACTTATCATATCTACGTCGGTATCCGCCAGGGACCTCGCAGTGTGCTCGCTGATGGAAGGACCGTACACATCGATCCGTATGACCTGGCATCCGCGCCAAGAGATGTGTGTGTCCGGATCCTTGGACGTAGGATGCTTGGCGGCGGATTTGCCAGCAACGTCGTCGTCGTTCCGGCCGCGGCGTTAAGGCGCGCGATCGGTCAGAAGTGACAAGAACGGAACAAAGGGCGCGGCCTAGGGCGCTACGGAAACACGGTCACGAACGCGTACTGGGACGCGAGTCGCGACGGGCGGCTGAAAAGCATTAGCAGGACGTGGATCACGAGCAACGGCAGCGGTTAGCGCCGACGCTATAATCGGCGCTGTGAGTGACGAGAATACGCGATGAGCGCACGCGCTTCGGGACGCCGCGCCGATCAGTTGCGGGAGGTTCGCATCACGCGGCATTACACGCGGCATGCCGAGGGCTCGGTGCTGATCGAATGCGGCGACACGCGCGTCGTTTGCACGGCGAGCGTCGAGGAGGGCGTGCCGGTGTTCCTCAAGGGCCAGGGGCGCGGCTGGCTCACGGCGGAGTACGGCATGCTGCCGCGCGCAACCAACACTCGCGCGCGCCGCGAGGCGGCCGAGGGCAGGCAGTCGGGGCGAACGCAGGAAATCCAGCGGCTGGTCGGCCGCAGCCTGCGTGCGATCGCCGACTTGACGCAATTGGGCGAACGGACGATTCGCGTCGACTGCGACGTCATTCAGGCCGACGGCGGGACGCGCTGCGCCTCGATCACCGGCGCCTGCGTGGCCGTGCACGACGCGGTCGCCTGGTGCAAGGCGCGAGGGCTCGTTGCCGGCGAGCTGGTCGGCGATTTCGTCGCCGCGGTATCGGTGGGTATCGTCGGCGGCGCGCCGTTGCTCGACCTCGACTACGCGGAGGACGCAGGTTGCGATACCGACATGAACGTGGTCATGACCGGGCGCGGCGGCATCGTCGAAGTGCAAGGGACCGCGGAAGCTGCGCCGTTCACGAGGGCGGAGATGGACGCCCTCGTTTCGCTCGCCGAGCGCGGCATCGGCGAGCTGATCGCGGCGCAGAAGACAGCGCTCGGGATATGAATCACCATGAAGCCGTTTCCCCGATTGGTCCTCGCCTCCGCCAACGAAGGCAAGCTGCGCGAATTCCGGCGGCTACTGACGCCGCTCGACATCGACGTCATCCCGCAGGCCGCGCTCGGAATACCGGAAGCCGACGAACCGCACGCGACCTTCGTCGAGAACGCGCTCGCCAAGGCGCGGCATGCGAGCCGCCTCGGCCGCTTGCCCGCGTTGGCCGACGATTCGGGCGTGTGCGTCGCGGCGCTCCGCGGCGCGCCGGGCGTGCAGTCGGCGCGTTACGCGGGCGAGCCCCGCTCGGACCGGCGCAACAACGACAAGCTCATCGCCGATCTCGCGGGGATCGCCGATCGGCGCGCACATTATTATTGTGTGCTTGCGTTGATGCGCCACGCCGACGATCCCGAGCCGATCCTCGCCGAAGGCCGGTGGGACGGCACGATCCTCGACACGCCGCGCGGCGCGGCGGGATTCGGTTACGATCCGCATTTCCTCGATGCCGAGAGCGGGCTCACCGGCGCCGAGTTGCCGCTGGCACAGAAAAACGAGCGCTCGCACCGCGGCAAGGCGATGCGGGCGCTGCTCGCGCGGCTTGAGACGGAGAGCTAGCGTGGCCAGCCGCAGCATGCCGATTGCGTCGCCTTCCGCGCCGCGCTTCGCGGCGCTCCCGCCGCTCGCGCTGTACCTTCACATACCGTGGTGCATCAAGAAGTGTCCGTACTGCGATTTCAACTCGCACGAGCGGCGAGGCACGATCCCGGAGGCGCAGTACGTCGACGCGCTCATCGCCGATCTCGAATTCGCGTTGCCGTCGATCTGGGGCCGGCGGGTGGCGTCGATCTTCTTCGGCGGCGGCACGCCGAGCCTGTTCTCGCCCGGAGCGATCGACCGCATTCTCGCCGCCATCCGCGCGCGCGTTCCGCTCGCGCAATCGCCTGTCGCTGGGCGTGCAGAGCTTCAATCCCCTGCACCTCGCGGCGCTCGGGCGCGTGCACGACGAACGCGAAGCGCGCACGGCCGCAGCGGCGGCGCTCGACATCTTCGGCAATGTCAACCTGGATCTCATGTATGCGCTTCCCGGACAGAGCGCCGAGGACGCGCGCGCGGACGTCACGGCCGCGCTGGAATTCGCGCCGCCGCATCTTTCCTTCTATCAGCTGACGATCGAGCCGAACACGCTTTTTCATCGCTATCCTCCGCCCCTGCCTGACGACGACGCGGCGGCCGGGATCGGCGACGCGATCGAAGACGCCTTGACTGGCGCGGGGTATCGGCATTACGAGACCTCGGCGTTCGCCAAGGCCAATCGCGAGTGCCGGCATAATCTCAACTATTGGCAGTTCGGCGATTACCTCGGCATCGGGGCGGGCGCACATTCGAAGCTGTCGTTCCCGGAGCGCGTCCTGCGTCAGGTGCGTTACAAGCAGCCGCAGCAGTATCTCGAGCAGATGGCGCGCGGCGAGCCGTTGCTAGAAGAGCGCGAGGTGGCGCGTGCCGAGATCGGATTCGAATTCATGCTCAACGCGATGCGCTTGACCGACGGCGTCCCGGTTGCATGGTTCGCCGAACGCACGGGCTTCCCGCTCGCCATCGTCGATGCGGAGCTCGACGCCGCCGAACGGCGCGGGCTTATCGTGCGCGATCACGAGCGCATCGGGCCCACGCCGCTGGGCAGGCGTTTCCTGAACGACTTGCAAGCCATGTTCCTGCCGCGAAAAAGCCGTCGTCCGCCGGAGGCAGCGCTTGTGCCCATTCCCGTTCGGGGCGAGAGTTAGGTTCCTTAGGATGAGAGCGAGTTTCCGGCCGTGACGATGCCTCTCCATGCCTTGACGCTGTGCGCGGCTGCGAATTCGCTTCGCGCGGGGGAGCTCACGAGCGAAGCGTACACCCGCGCGCTGCTCGACCGCATCGCCGCGACCGACGCCAACGTTCTGGCGTGGGCGTATCTCGATCCCGACGGCGCGCTCGCCGCTGCGCGCGAGGCCGATGCCGAGCGCCGCGCCGGTGCTCCCGTCGGCCCGCTGGCGGGCATCGGCATCGGCGTCAAGGACATCGTCGCCACCTCGGACCAGCCAACGCAACTGGGATCGCCCATCTACGCCGGCGCACGTCCTGCGTATGACGCCGATTGCATCGAGCGACTGCGGCGGGCGGGCGGATTCGTGCTGGGCAAGACCGTGACGACCGAATTCGCGTTCGTCCATCCCGGCAAGACGAGGAATCCATGGCGCGCGGGGCACACGCCCGGAGGCTCGTCGTCCGGCTCCGCGGCCGCGGTCGCGCTGGGACAAGTGCCTGCGGCGATCGGTACGCAGACCAACGGCTCGTTGATACGGCCCGCGGCGTATTGCGGCGTCGTCGGTTTCAAACCGACGGTGGACGTACTGCCATTCCAGGGCGTCAATGTGTTCAGCCCGACGCTCGACACGCTCGGCGTGCTTGCGCGCACTGTCGCCGACTGCGCGCTCCTGGCTTCGTGCCTCGCCGATCCGGGCGGCATCCCAAGCCAGACGCAAGCGATCGGACGACCTCCTCGGCTCGCACTGCTCGCCGCTTTCCCCTGGATTGCGACCAGCATCGAGCAGGAACGGGCGATGCAGGCTGCGCTCGCGACATTGCGCGATTCGCGCGCCGTCGTTACCCAAGTGGAGCTCGCCGAAGCCTGGCACGATGCGCAGCGCGTGCACCGCATGATCATGCTCTACGAGGCGGCGCAGCAGATGCGCGACCTGCAGGCGCGCGAGCGCGAGCAGCTCTCGGCAAAGCTCAACGCTGCGCTCGACGAGGGACGAGAATTGGGCGACGGAGCCTATCACGCCGCGCTCGCGCGGCGAGACACGCTCATCGCTGCCGTAACGGAGCGGGTGGCGCCGTTCGACGCGATCGTCGCGCCGCCGGCGCCGGCGTCGGCGCCGGGGGATCTCACTCAGACCGGAGACCCGGCGTGTTGCACGCTGTGGTCGCTGCTCGGATTTCCCGCCGTCACCATCCCGATCACGGTGGCGGACAACGAAATGCCGCTCGGCATGCAGCTCGCCGCGACCGCAGGTAGAGACGAGCGGCTGCTGGCGGTCGCGCAGTGGTGCGAAGCGCGATTGCCGTTCAAAGGTTTGGTTTGAAACGCGCCAAGCAGCATGCGCCGCCCCGCCCGCGCAATCCGGTTGCGCGCTCGCCTTTGCTCGGCAAAGGAGGAGCGCACGGAAAGTCGACG
>VBCS01000379.1 GCA_005888955.1 Betaproteobacteria bacterium | reverse complement strand
CGTACACGGCGGCGTGCCGGTATGCCTCTTCGACATTCGCGCCATAGGCAAAAAGCCCGCCGACTTCGACGAACTGCTTCGCGCCGCCTACCGTGGCAAGCCGGTATTGAACGCCGAGCCGGGCGATCTCGCCGTAATGAGGGACGAGTGGAGCATCGAGTCCCACAATTACTGCGTTGGTCCTTTCCTTCACCATCGTGGCGAACGCGCTGGCAACGTCGTTCCGCTCTCGGATGCCGAAACGATGCAACTGCATTCCCAACGACCCGGCAGCATCCTCGATACCTCTTACAGCGGCCTCTGCATTAGCACCGATCTGGGTCCCGGGCGCATAGAGGAGTCCTACAAGGCGAACATTGGGAAGGACTTCCTTCACAAGCTCGAGCCGCTTCAATACGAGGTCGGCCTCGAGAATCGAATTTCCTGTCAAGTTCCCACCAGGGCGTGACAGGCTCGCGACGAGACCACTTCGCACCGGCTCTCCGACCGCGGCCATGACAATCGGAACGGTCGTCGTCGCCTGCTTCGCCGCCCTGGAGCCGGGAGTACCGTGCGTGACGATCACATCGACCTTCTGACTTACCAGCTCGGCCGCGAGTCTCGGTAGCCGATCATAATCTTCCTCGGCCCATCGATACTCGATGACTAGGTTCTTGCCTTCTTCATAACCGAATTCCCGCAATCCCTGACGCAAGGCAGCAATCTGGGTCGACCAGCTTGATGGGTTGGCGCTTCCAAGGAAGCCGATGCGGTAAACCTTTCCAGTCTGCTGCGCGATAGCAGCGCGTGGCGCAGTGAGGACGAGCGAGCACATCAAAAAGGTGCGCCGATCCATTACTGGATCACCTCGTCCGCGCGCAGCAGCAGCGATTGCGGGATCGTGAGGCCGAGTGCCTTGGCGGTCTTGAGGTTGATCACCAGCTCGAATTTCCTTGGTTGCTCGACCGGTAAGTCTCCAGGCTTGGCACCTTTCAAAATCTTGTCGACGAAGGCCGCAGCGTACCGGTATGAGTCGCGGTTGTTCGGTCCATAGGACATGAGTCCGCCATCATCTGCGGTCACTCGTGATCCGTATACCGCCGGAAGCTTATGGCTTGCGGCGAGCTGCGCGATCCGGTAGGGCGGTGTATTGAAAATCGTACTTTGCACCACAACAAGTGCCTCGGCACGGCTCCTGACAATGCCCGCAAACGCCTCATCAAAATCCGCAGGAGTCTGTACATCGAATCGCTGAAGGTTCACGCCTAACGTTGCAGCAGCCGCGAAGGCTTCTTCCCAGGCGCCGGGGGGCGTCGGATTGATGCGGTTGTGAAGCACCGCGACGCGCGAAACTTTCGGAAGGATTTGTCTGAGTAACTCAAGACGCTTGCCAAAAAGATCCCACCCGAGCGTCTTGGTGCCGGTAACGTTGCCACCCGGATGCGCCAGGCTGGCAACGATTCCGGTCCCCCCGGGATCCGTACCCGAAGTCATGACAATCGGTATCGTGCTTGTGACACTCTCTGCCACCTGGGTGGCTCGCCCGCCGCCAGCAACGATCACATCGACCTTCAAGTTGACAAGCTCGCGGGCAAGCCGAGACGTTTCCGCGTTTGTGCCATCGCCAAAGCGGTATTCGATCAGAATGTTCTGGCCCGGCGTGTAACCCCTCTCTCGCAGGCCCTGCTCGAAGGCATCAACGTAGGCTTGGGGAGGTCGGTCCGTCCGCAGGAACCCGATCCGCGGGATTTTCGTCGGCTGCTGCGCGGCGGAAGCGAGGGGCACGGCAAGCAAGCTGCCGACAGCCGCGCGAAGGAGCGCACGCCGGCTCGTCACTGAATCACCTCGTCCGCGCGCAGCAGCAGCGATTGCGGGATCAATCGCACTGACCGCTCTGCCGTTTGCATCAAGCGGCGCCTTGCGCAACGGCGGCAAACAATGGCCACTCGCCAGGGACTCCTTTGAGCGTGTGCGTGCCGCGACCCTCGAACCGAATTCCGGAACCGGCGACCAGATCCTTGACCGTATGCGAGACCAGGACCTCGGCGGGTTGGGCCAACGCCGCCACCCGGGCTGCCGTATGCACGGCGATACCACCGACGTCGTCGCCGATGAGCTCGCATTCGCCGGTGTGAAGGCCGGTCCGTACCTCGATTCCGAGGGCGTGAACGGCGTTGGCGACGCTTTGCGCACAGCGTATCGCGCGCGCAGGTCCGTCGAACCTGGCCAGAACGCCATCGCCGGCCGTACCGACCTCGATGCCGCGATATTGCCGAAACTCCCCCCGGACGCGCACGTAGAAACTTTGCAGGAGATCCCGCCAGCGCTGGTCTCCCATGGCCGCGGCTCGATCGGTCGAGCCGACGATATCGGTGAACAGAATCGTCGCCAGGATGCGATCCGGCTCCCGCACATGGCGCTCCCCGGTGAGAAATTCCTCGATCTCGTCGACGATCGCTTCGGCATCGGCCGCCCAGGGAAGATGGTCCGTGCTGGG
>VBCS01000378.1 GCA_005888955.1 Betaproteobacteria bacterium | reverse complement strand
AACTGCTTGGACACGAAGCGGATCTCGCTCTTGTCGATCAGCAGGCCCTGCGCGTCGGCGTGACCGGCGGCGAGCAAGAGCGCTCCCAAGGATGGGATAAACGAGCGCAATAGCACCATCATCCAATGCTTCCTTTCGGCCTTGTTCGCGGGAGCATACGCGTGAGCGCGGGGTCGCGGTCGATGAAATGATGCTTGAGCGCGGCCGCCGTATGCACGCAGACCAGTGCGAACAGGGTGAAGTTCAATGCCACGTGCGTCCCCTTGAGCACGCCGGCCAGCGCCTTGTCGGTCGGCACCAGATCGGGCAGCGGGACCAGGCCCAGATAGACCACCTGCACGCCCGTCGCCGAGCTGTACAGCCAGCCGGATACCGGGATCGCCAGCAGCAGCGTATACAACAGCACTTGCACCGCCTCCGCGGCCCGGCGCTGCCATTCCGGCATCGCCACAGGCGGCGGAGCTGGAAAGACCCCGCGCCAGCCGAGCCGCGCGCAAGTCAGGAGGAACACCGTAATGCCGATCCATTTGTGCCAAGCGTACCACTGCAGCTTCCGCGGGATAATCGGCAGCGGGACCATCGACAACCCCAGCGCCACATTGGCTACGATCAGCACGGCGGTCAACCAATGCAGCGCGATCGCCGCGCCGCTGTACCGGCCTCCTGTTGCATCCACCGCCATCGCTCGCTGCGCGCGCACGGTACGTTGTAATTCAACGGCAAACAGGCTGTCAACCAGCGTTGTTCCCTGGGCACCGGTTCGAACCGGCCGCTCAGTATAATGGCGCGAAGCCTTGCGGCGCCACGATGCATCGACCGCGCCTTCCCTGCCCGTCATGCCCAGCTTAGCGAGTAACGCCGCATGGCTCGCGCGAAGCCACGCCGCCGTCTGGCATCCGTGCACGCAGATGAAGCTGCACGAGACGTTGCCGCTGGTGCCGGTCGCCCGCGCCAACGGGCCGTGGCTCTACGATTTCGACGGGCGGCGCTATCTCGATGCGATAAGCTCGTGGTGGGTTAATCTGTTCGGGCACGGCCACCCGGCGATCAACGCCGCCATCGGCGCCCAGCTCGCCGAGCTCGAGCACGTCATGCTCGCCGGATTTACGCATCGTCCGGTGATCGAGCTCTCGGAGCGGTTGGCCGCGCTCGCGCCCGGACCGCTGGGGCATTGCTTCTACGGCTCGGACGGCGCTTCGGCGGTCGAGATCGCGCTCAAGATGAGCTTTCACTACTGGCGCAATCGCGACCGGCCGGAGAAGATCGGCTTCGTTAGCATCGAACACGGATATCACGGCGAGACGCTGGGCGCTCTCGCCGTCACCGATGTCGCCCTGTTTCGCGACGTCTATGCGCCGCTCCTCCACGCGGGCATCACCGTTCCGTCGCCCGACGCGCGGCTTGCCGCGCCCGGCGCGTCGGCGCGCGACCACGCGCTCGGCGCGGCGGCTGCACTCGAAGCCGTCCTCGCCGAGCGTCACGCGAGCATCGCGGCGCTGATCGTCGAGCCGCTGGTTCAGGGTGCGACCGGGATGGCGATGTACGACCCGGTGTACCTCGCGCGCGCCCGCGAGCTCTGCACGCGCTACGACGTGCACCTGATCGCCGACGAGATCATGACCGGTTACGGTCGAACCGGCACGATGTTCGCGTGCGAGCAGGCGAACATCGCACCTGACTTTCTCTGCCTGTCGAAGGGCATCACCGGCGGCTACCTGCCGCTTTCGGTCGTGCTGAGCACCGATACCGTGTACGCGGCGTTCTACGACGATGATCCCGCCCGCGGCTTCTTGCACTCGCATTCGTATACCGGCAACGCGCTCGCCTGCCGTGCCGCGCTGGCGGTGCTCGATCTGTTCCGCGACGAGAACGTGATCGCGCGCAATCCGCACCGCGCGGCCAGGCTCGACGCGCTGGCGCAGCCGCTCGCGGCGCATGCCAGGGTTCGGAACTTTCGCCACCTCGGCATGATTTGGGCCTTCGAGGTCGAGTCGGCGCGGCCCGACTTTTCGTACTGGTTCTTTGCCGAGGCACTCGCGCGCGAATTGCTGCTGCGCCCGATCGGCAACACGGTCTACTGGATGCCGCCCTATGTCCTCGACGACGCCGAGATGGCGCTCCTCGCCGAGCGCACGCTGGAAATCGTGGCATGCGCCTGAACCGCCGCGAAAGCTCGCGTAGTTGCTCCTCCCCGCAGCGGGTGGAGGCTGGTAGCGGGCCCGCATCGCATCGAGCCGTGTTGTGTGCTGCGCTGGTCACATTGCTCTTGCTAACCGCCACCGACGCGAACGCCGCGCTGCCGCGCGCGGTGGCGCGCGCCTTTCTCGACGAGGGCATTCCGCTCTCTGCGGTCAGCGTGTACGTGCGCGAGGCCGGAGCCGCGCGACCCCTCATCTCGCACCGGCCCGGCAAGCCGATGAACCCGGCCTCGACGATGAAGCTCGTGACGACTTTTGCGGCGCTCGAGCTGCTCGGGCCC
>VBCS01000070.1 GCA_005888955.1 Betaproteobacteria bacterium | reverse complement strand
GTCAAGCTCGTCTGCTCGGGGGCCGGCGCGGCGGCGCTCGCCTGCCTCGACCTGCTCGTGAGCCTCGGCATCAAGCGCGAGAACGTCTGGGTGTCCGATATCGCCGGCGTTGTCTATGCCGGGCGCAAGGAGGAAATGGACGAAAATAAGCTGCGCTACGCGCAGAAGACCGAGGCGCGGACACTCGCCGACATCATCGGCGGCGCCGACATTTTCCTCGGCCTGTCGGCCGCGCGCGTGCTCAAGCCCGAGCTTCTGAAGACGATGTCCGCCAAGCCGCTGATCCTCGCGCTCGCCAATCCGGAGCCCGAGATCATGCCCGACGTCGCCAAGGCGGCGCGGCCCGACGCTGTCATCGCCACCGGCCGCTCGGATTTTCCGAACCAGGTGAACAACGTTCTGTGCTTTCCGTTCATCTTTCGCGGCGCACTCGACGTCGGCGCGACCACGATCAACGAGGCGATGAAGCTCGCGACGGTGCGCGCGCTCGCCGATCTGGCCAACGCCGAGCAGTCGGATATCGTTGCCGCGGCGTACGGTATCGAGGACGTGAAGTTCGGCGCCGAATACCTGATTCCCAAGCCATTCGATCCGCGGCTGATCGTCAACATAGCGCCGGCGGTCGCCAGGGCCGCGATGGACTCGGGCGTCGCGACGCGACCGATCGCCGATTTCGATGCGTATCACCAGCGTTTGCTGCAGTTCGTGTATCACTCCGGCCTGCTGATGAAGCCGATCTTTCAGGCTGCGAAGGATTCGCCCAGGCGAATCGTCTTCGCAGAGGGCGAGGACGAGCGCGTGCTGCGCGCCGTGCAGGTCGTCGTCGATGAAGGCCTCGCCAAGCCGATCCTCGTGGGTCGGCCCGCGGTGATCGCGCAACGCATCGAACGCTTCGGCCTGCGGCTCAAGCCCGGCGCGAACTTCGAAATGATCAATCCCGCGGATGATCCGCGCTACCGCGCGTATTGGACCGAGTACCATCGTCTAATGGAGCGCAGGGGTATCACGCAGCAGCTTGCCAAGATCGAGATGCGCCGCAGATTGACGCTGATCGGTGCCATGATGATTCACCTCGGTGACGCCGACGGCATGCTCTGCGGCACCTACGGTACTCATGATTCGCACCGTCGCTACATCGAGCAGGTACTCGGGTTGCGCCGGGGCGCCAAGACGTGCGCGGCGATGAACGCGGTGATACTGCCCGACCGCACGCTCTTCATCGCCGACACCTATGTCAATGCCGATCCGACGGCGGAGCAGATCGCCGAGATCACGCTTCTCGCCGCCGAAGAGATCCGCCGTTTCGGCATCACTCCCAAGGTCGCGCTGCTTTCGCACTCGAGCTTCGGTTCGAGCGCGCACCCGCAGGCGCAGAAGATGCAGTCGGCGGTGCAGCTGATCAACGCGATGGAACCCGAGCTCGAAGTCGATGGTGAAATGCACGGCGACGCCGCGTTGTCGGCCGACGTGCGCGACCGCGTTTTCCCGAACTCGCGCCTTAAGGGCGACGCGAATCTGCTGATCATGCCGACGCTTGACGCGGCGAACATCTCGTTCAATCTGCTCAAGGCCGCTGCTGGAAGCGGACTCACGCTCGGTCCGATCCTGCTCGGCGTGGCGAAGCCGGCGCATATCCTCACGCCGTCGGCGACGGTCCGGCGGATCGTCAACATGACGGCATTGACCGTGGTCGACGCCAACGTCGAGCGCCAGCGCGCACTCGTCTGAAGCGTCGCTGTAGTAGAGACTCTTACCCGTGCATTGTAGAAATTGCACGGGGCGTTGCCGTGTGCTGCGGAGCGTATCGAGGGAGATTTTACTCCGCCTCGCCGGCACGAATCCTGCTCGCCTTCGCACGCGGTGCCGACGCGTAGCGCATAATATATCGATACATGAAGCGACGAGGAGAAGGTACATGTCCAGGAAACCATCCATGAGCAACGCAAAGCACTCGGAGAAGCAGCCATTCCTGACCGACGTCAAGACGCTGCGCGAGCGGGCGCGGCAGCACATCGCCGGCGGCGCCGTGACCGATGGCTACGGCGGCGACACCGAAACGGCGGTCAAGGTCCTCAACACCGCGCTGGCGACCGAGATCGTTTGCGTGCTGCGCTACAAGCGCCATTACTTCATGGCGAGAGGCATTCATTCGGGACCGGTCGCCGCGGAGTTTCTCGAGCACGCCGGCGAGGAGCAGGTACGTCGAGGGGAATTCGCTGGTCGACATGATCAAGGAGGATCTCGTCGCCGAGAGGATCGCCATCGACAGCTATCGCGAGATGATCCGTTATTTCGCGCCATTCGATCCGACCACGCGCAAGATGCTGGAGGAGATCGAGGCGACGGAGGAGGAGCACGCCGATGACCTCGCCGACCTGCTCCAGAACCTGCCCAAGGACCTGAGGAACTAGACGCTGCGGACACCGGGCGCCGGCGGCCCGGTGCAATTGCGTAAGAACGGAGTGGCAAGTGAAATCCTTCAGCATCGATTGCGAGCTGGAATACGACGTTCTGCAGCAGACACTCTTCTTGTTCAATATCGCGGTGCCGCCGGCGCCGGGGCAGCGAGTACGTTGCGAGACGATCGCACTGGAGCCGGCAGCGCAATTCGACGAGTTCTGCGATGCGACGGGAGCCAACCGCCTCCTGCGCGTCAACGTCGAACCGGGCCACTTCAGCATTCGCTATCTCGCCGCGGTCGATCTCGATGCGCCGGCGATCGATCCGAGCGCGGACCGGACTCCACTGGCCGTCCTTCCTCCGGACGTGATCCCCTACGTCCTTGCCAGCCGCTATTGCGAGGCGGAAGCGTTGTTTGCGCTGGCGTGCGACGCGTTCGGCAGCATTGCCCCGGGCTATGCCCAGGTTGAGGCGGTCTGCCGTTGGATACGTGACAACATCGCCTACCGCGTCGGAACCTCGTCACCCGTGACCACCGCGCGCGACGTGCTGGCAAATCGCGCCGGCATATGCCGCGACTTCGCCCACCTCGCAATCGCATTGTGCCGGGCGCTCAATATCCCGGCGCGGTTCGTGACCGGGTATACGCGCTACGAGGACCCGCCACAGGATTTCCACGCGGTATTCGAGGCGTACCTCGGTGGTCGGTGGCAGCTCTTCGATCCGACCGAGCTCGCGCCGATCGACAGCATCGTACGCATCGGTACCGGCCGCGACGCCGCGGACGTAGCCTTCGCGACACTCTTCGGAACTGCTCGCCTGCGCCGCCTCAGCCCGCTGGTCGAGCCGTCGGACAACACCGCGCAGCTCGTCCGCTTGCAAACTCCGACTTCGGGCGTCCTGCTCGCGGCATAGCACGCGGACTTCGTGCACGTAGGACGCAGTCCGACGGCACGTGCAGCAATTCCGACAAGAAAAACGGATGCCTGCCGATACACTCGGCACCGCGCGAGCGGCAGACTCTCGTCTTGGGTGAAAGGAGATGCCATGGGCAGCTTGGAACCGCGCGCGTTTCCGAAATCTTCCGCACGCGGTGTCACAATGGTCAGCATTTATCGGCGCCGACGTCGAACGCGCGCCATCGATGCAGCCGGAGCTTTTGCCGACGTTGCTCGACCATGAATGGGCCGTATTCATCCATTCCTATTTCGGCGCCAAGCCCTATTGGGAACCCAATTCGCAGCATGCTTAGGGGCCGGTAATCCGCGGCCCAAGGACACGGGAAGGGACTCTCGTTTGAGGAGTGCAACATGAACGTGAAACCGACACTACTTGTAACTGCATTGGCGGCGGCGACGCTACTCACGGTTGGCTGTGAGCAGCGCGGCACCGGCAACACCGCTGCCAGCCGGCCCGCCGATCAGACGACGACGGCGAAGCTCGAGGCCAAGACTGGTCAGGCGGCCGACAAGATTGCAATGGCGACGGATGACACGGCGATCACGGCCAAGGTGAAGGCGGCCATTCTCGCCGAGCCGGGGCTCAAGTCACTGCAGATCAACGTCGATACCAAGGATGCGACGGTTACGCTGAGTGGCAACGTTGACTCGGATATGCTGCGCGATCGTGCGAAGCAGATCGCGACATCGACTGAGGGCGTCAGGAACGTCGTCGACAATCTGACCGTCAAGACCGGGTAAGCGGGCGACGGGTGTTCGAGCGCGCGTCACTACGCCGCGCGCTTCGATCTCGGGATCGAGATGATGACTGTTGTTCCCGATCCCGGCTCGGCGGAGACCGAAATGTCGCCGCCGAGTTGGCGTGCGCGCTCGCGCATGCCGCGAATTCCGAGGGAGGTCGGCTTGCGCAGATCATCCTCGGACAATCCGACGCCATTATCGCGAATCCGCAGAATGAGCGCGTCATCGTTCGATGAGAGCTTCACCGCAACTTCAGTTGCCCGCGCATGGCGCGCGACGTTGGTCAGCGTCTCCTGAAAGATCCTGAAAAGGGCCAGCGCGATGTCGCGGTCGATATGAAGACCGGTTTCCGGCGCATCGACGTCGACGCGGGCGCCCGTATGCTTGGCGAACTCGGTCGCCTGCCAGCGTAGCGCCGCCGCAAGACCGAGATCGTCGAGGATGCTGGGGCGCAGGTCGGTGACGATCCTGCGCGTAGCGGCTACCGCCGCTTCGACCAGCTTGCCCATCGTCGCGCGCTTTTGCGCGATGGGCCCGGGAGCACTCTCCAGGTGCTCGCCCAGCCAGTCGAGATCCATTTTGAGCGCGGTGAGCGTCGAGCCTAGCTCGTCGTGGACCTCGCGCGCGATTCTGGCTTTTTCCTCTTCGCGGATCGTCTGCAGGTGGCGCGACAGCGCGCGCAGTTCTTCGCGCGAGCGCTCGACTTCGAGCTGCGCCAGGCGTCCCTGCGTGTCGTCGAAGACCAATCCATCCCAGAGGATCTCGCCGCTGTCGAGGCGACGGGGTCGCGCCCGGATGTTAATCCATTTCTCGCTTGCGCCTTGGGGCGGAAGAAGTCGCCCCGCCCAATTCCAGGTCGTGAATTGCGCCGCGGAGGCGTCGAGCGTCGCAGAAAGATGCGTGCGCTCGGGAGCCGGGACCAGGCGGAAAAACGATTCGGCATCGGCCCTGACCTGTGCCTCGGGCAAGCCGGTCAAAGCTTCGCAGCCCTGGCTTACATAGGAGAATGAAATGCGTCCGGCATCGTCGCGCAGGAGTTGAAATACCATCCCAGGAACATTGGCGGTCATTCCCTCGTAGCGGGCCTCACTTTCGCGCAGCGCGATTTCCATGGCGCGGCGTGTCGTATTGTCGTAGCAAGAGCACAGATACCCGGCAAATTGGCCCTGCATATCGTGATACGGACGCCCGACGCAAATCATGGATCCGTACTCGCCGTTGGCGCGGCGCAGCCGAAATTCGATTTCGAATGGCTGCATTTCGCCATAAGCCCGGTCGAAGGTTGCGCGCCAGCGCGCACGATCGTCGGGGTGCATTCCTTCCACCCATCCGCTGCCCAGCTCGGCTTCCCGCGACCTCCCGGTGTAATCGAGCCAGGCCTGATTAAGGTAGTCGCAGGAGCCCTGCGCGTCGGAGCGCCAGACGAGATTGGGAAATCCGGAGAACAACGCGAAGTAGAAATCGCGCGAGCGTTCGGTCTGCTCGCGCAAGGCGATCCGCGGAGTGGCGTCGCGCGTGATCACGGAAAATCCTCGCATGGCGCCGTCCTCGTCGCGGATCGCGGAAATGATGTCGTCGCCGCAATAGCGCGTTCCATCCTTGCGCAGATGCCAGCATTCTTCCTCGAACCAGCCCTGGCGCGCCGCGACGGCCAGCTCACTTTCGGGAGGTTGCTGTCGGTCCGGCGGATAGAGGACAGAGAAGTGCCGGCCGATGATTTCCTCCGGGGCGTAGCCGTTGATGGCTTCGGCGCCGCGATTCCAGCTGGCGACGCGCCCCTCGGGATCGAGCATGTAGATCGCGCAATCCTTAATCGCGTCGATGATGAGCCGGGTGCGTTGCTCGCCCTCGCGCAGCGCCTGCTCGACCTGGCGCCGCGCCTGAATGTCCTCGCGCAGCCGCGCGTTGGTCGCTGCGAGCTCGTGGGCGCCGCGGCGCGCGGTTTGGAAAAGATAGGTAGAAAGTGCGAGCAGGGTCGCCAGCACCGCGCCCAGACCGAGCGCCGCCTCCGGCAGGGCGGAATCCGCACGTTGCAGGTATTCGACCGTAGGCGTTACGCGGAGTGTCCAGCGTATATTGGCGATGTTGACGCTTTGCTCCTGCGTCCGCTCCGGTCCCGCGCCGTTGGCCCCGGCCCGATTGGCGAGCTCGCCGCCATCGAGGAGCACGATCTCATAATCGTCGAAGCGCTCCCCGAGCAGCGAGGGCAGCCACTCTCCGCCGACCGCGGCGGCCACCAAGCCGCGGAGCGTCCCGTCCGAGTATGCGGGAACGTAGATCACGAAACCCCTGCTTCCCGAAAGCCGGAGATCGATGTAGCGCGACAGAGTTGATCGACGCGATTGAAT
>VBCS01000069.1 GCA_005888955.1 Betaproteobacteria bacterium | reverse complement strand
CCGGCGTCGTGTGCGTTGCGGGCGCCAGCGAACCCCACAGGCCGTTGCCGAGCGTGCCGATCACCGCCGCGCGCCGTCCGGCGACATCGAGCCCGGCCGCAATCCAGTGCGCACACGAGGTCTTGCCGTTCGTGCCGGTAACGCCAACCACCCACAGCTCGCGCGACGGATGGCCGTACACCACGTCCGCGATGCTGCCGAGCCGAGACTTCAGATTGTCGACCGGGAGATGCGGCAGTTTCCATTCGCGGTTCCAGCTGAATCCCTCGGCATCCCACAAGATCGCGCCGGCGCCGCGGCCGATCGCGTCGGCGATGAACCGGCGCCCGTCCTGATGCGATCCGCGATACGCCGCGAAGGTATCGCCCGGGCGCACGTGCCGGCTGTCGGAAGTGATGCGCGTAATCGGCACGGCGAGCTTCGAGAGCAGCGCAGCGGTCTCGGCGTCGGGCGCCGTCGTTACCGCAGCGATCACGTTTCCTCCTGCACTTCGGCGGCTTCCGCCGGCGGGAGGATGGAGCTGAGCGGCGCGTCGGTAGGCACGCCAAGCAGCCGTAACGCGGCGCCCATGACGCTGCTGAAGACCGGCGCGGCGACGCTGCCGCCGTAATACTGTCCGCCCGACGGCTCGTCGATCATCACCGCGATGATCAGGCGCGGGTTCGAAGCCGGGGCGAAGCCTACGAACGACGCTACGAACTTGTTGATATAGGTGCCGCCTTCGAGCTTGTGCGCCGTGCCCGTCTTGCCGGCAACGCGGTAGCCCGGAACCTGCGCCTTGGGCGCCGTGCCGCCGGGCATCACCACCATCTCCAGCATGTGCCTGACCGCGCGCGCCGTTTCCGCCTTCAGCACCGGCGGCCCCGCAACCGGGCCGGCCTCCTTGAACAGCGTCACCGGTTTCAGCTCGCCATCGGTCGCGAAGATGGTATATGCGCGCGCGAGTTGCACCAGGTTCACGGAAATGCCGTGACCGTACGCCATCGTCGCCTGCTCGATCGGTCGCCAGCTTTTCGCCGGTCGAAGCCGGCCCGACACTTCACCGGGAAAACCGGATTTCAACGGTGCGCCGAACCCCGCGCCCGAAAGAGTCGACCACATTCGTTCGGGCGGCAGCGACAGCGCGATTTGCGCCGCACCGACGTTCGAAGATTTCTGCACCACCTGTTCCACGGTAAGCACCCCCTCGCGATGCGCATCGTGGATCGTCGCTTTGCCGATGGTGAGCGTGCCTGGCGCCGTGTCGATGACCGACGAGGGCTGGACTTTCCCGGCCTCGAGCGCGGCCGCGATCGTGAACGGTTTGAGCGTGGACCCCGGTTCGAAAATATCTGTCAGCGCGCGGTTGCGCATTCGTTCGCGGGCGACCCGGGTGCGGTTGTTGGGGTTATAGGACGGCAAGTTGGCAAGCGCCAGGATCTCGCCAGTCCTCGCATCGAGAATGACCAGGCCGCCCGCTTTCGCCTTGTTCAACTCGACCGCAGCCCTCAGCTCGCGATACGCGAGATATTGCAGCCGGCTATCGATCGACAGCGCAAGGTCGCGTCCTTCCCTCGGCGAACGGATGTTGGCGACGTCCTCTACGACTTCGCCGCGGCGATTGATGATGACGCGGCGGCCCCCGGGCGTTCCGCCGAGCCAAGCCTGCTGCGCCAGCTCGATGCCCTCCTGCCCGACGTCGCGGTCGCCGGTAAATCCCAGGATGTGGCTCATCACCTCGCCGCCCGGGTAATAGCGGCGGTATTCGTCGTCGTCGTGCACGCCCTTGATGCCGAGCGCAGCTATACCCGCGGCGACCTCGGGCGCCACGGCGCGTTTGAGGTAGACGAAATCGTCGTTCGCGTCGAGCTTCGCCGCCAGCGCGCTGGGCGGCAGCTCGAGCGCGACGGCCAGCGCCTGCAGCTGCCCGGGTGTCGCTTCGACCTTCTCCGGCCACGCCCAAATCGCCTTGACCGGTGTGCTGATCGCCAGCGGCTCGCCGAATCGGTCGAGGATGCGTCCGCGATGCGCCGGCACCTCGAGATCGCGGCTATAGCGCGAAGAACCCTGCTCTTGCAGGAACGCGTTGTCGATCCATTGCAGATAGAGCGATCGCGCGGCAAGCAGCACGAAAAGCGCGAGGAGCATGCCAAACAAGAGCGGAGCACGCAGCCGCGGCAGCTTCGGCGTCGTTGCCGCGCGGGTTGCGCTCATCGCAATCATCGCGAGCCTCCGTCCACGACCTGGATGCGACCCGGACGCGGTAGCTGCATCTTCAATTGCTCGCGCGCGATGTTCTCGATACGAGCCGGCATCGCCCACGTGCTCTGCTCGAGCTGCAGCTGGCCGAATTCGACGTCGTACGTGCGGGCGAGCTTCTGCTCGCGTTCGAGCTCGACAAAGAGCTTTCGTGCCTGGTGCCTTGATGTGACCAGCGACAGCGCACAGAACACGAGCGCGGCCAACAGCAGCAGGTTGAGCTTCACCACGGCGACGGTCCTGCGGCGGTCCGTTCGGCAATACGCAGTCGCGCGCTGCGCGAACGCGGATTGGCAGCGATCTCGTCAGCGCCCGGGCGAATCGCGCGCCCGACGAGCCGGAGCGGCGGCACCGGCAGCGCGCGTGTCGCGATGGGCAGGCGGGCGACGCGCGCATCGCCGCCATACGGCTCGGCATGCTTGCGCAAGAACTGCTTCACCAGCCGGTCCTCGAGGGAATGAAAGCTAATGACTGCGAGCCGCCCACCGATGGCGAGCCGCGGCAGTACAGGTTCCAGCGCTAGCGACAATTCCGTGAGCTCCTGATTGATGTGAATCCGTAGAGCCTGGAAAGTCCGCGTGGCCGGATCCTGACTCCGATCACTCCGCCCGCGCGCGCGGACGGCTTTTGCCACGATCGCGGCCAATTGCCTCGTGCGTACGAGGGGCTCGTGCGCGCGAGCCGCAACAATCGCTCTTGCAATCTGTTGAGCAAACCGTTCTTCACCATAGTCCGCGATCACTCTCCTCAGTTCATGTTCGGTGACTGCGGCGAGCCAATCCGCCGCGCTGGTGCCGCGAGTCGGGTCCATGCGCATGTCGAGCGGTCCGTCCGCGCGAAGCGAGAAGCCGCGGTGCGGGTCATCGATCTGAGGCGACGAGACGCCGAGGTCGAGGAGAACGCCGTCGACTTTGCCAATGCGCTCGGCATCGAGGATCTGCGGCAATTCCGAAAATTGCGCGCGATGGAACCTGAAACGCGCGTCGCTCCAGGCGCGGGCGACGGCTTCCGCAGCAGGGTCGCGGTCGAGAGCGATGAGGCGTCCGCGCGCGTCAAGCTGCGCGAGAATTCGCCGGCTATGCCCGCCGCGGCCGAATGTAGCGTCGACATAGGTGCCGCCGGGCTTGACGGCCAGCGCGGCCACGGCTTCTTCGAGCAGGACCGGGACATGACCGCCATCCCCCATCAGAGGGAGAAACCGTCCAGCTCGGGCGGCAATCCATCGGCAGGAAACGCGACTGCGTGCTCGGTTCGCTCAAGCCATTTCGCTTCGTCCCACAGCTCGAACTTGTTGCCTTGTCCGACGAGCACGACGCGCTTGTCGAGCGCCGCATATTGGCGCAACGCAGGAGGCACGAGGATGCGTCCGGCACCGTCGAGCACAACGTCGTCGGCGTGACCGACAACCAGGCGCTGCAACGCACGTATCTTTTCGTTGAAGCTCGACAGCGCCATCAGGCGCTGCTCGATCGGCTCCCAGGCGAGCAGCGGATAAAGCAGCAGGCAATGGCCGGGATCGGCGGTGAGAACTAGGCGCCCCTCAGCTTGGCGGGCGAGCCCTTCGCGGTGCCGTGCCGGTATCGCCAGCCGACCCTTGTTGTCCAGCGCGAGATGGGTGACGCCCCGAAACACTTCCCTTCCTCCCTAAGGCGGCGCCCAGTGGTATGCGCCCACTTTGACCCACTTTTTCCCACTCGATGCCACTATAAGCCAATGGATGTGGAGGGTCAACATAATTTCGTTTCTCGAACAATGACTTAGCGGCGGTGTTGCATCGAAAATAAATTAGTCATAAAAATAAAGGTTTACAGTTAATTTTGAAAGTAACCTAAGACATTGACACCGCAAGTTTCAGTTCCCGAGGCGCGGGCATGCCCGAATCCCTTGGCGTCCGCTGCAGAACCATGCCGGGTTATGCCATCAGCATCGAACACATTCTTTGCGCGTGATCGGTCGCGCTGCGCACTGAATCGCCGAAACCGTCAAACCACGGTATTCGTCCGCGTCGCCATCGCATGCGGACGCGTGAGCGCATATCAGCGGTCCGCGTTGCGCGCGCGGCGCCGCGGACACTGTTACGATGCTCGACGGCCGCATCAGGACCATCCGGCCTTTCGCCCGCTGCCGATCGATCCGAGTGGCCCAAGCGCATTTCCGCATTCGCCGGTCAACGCAGGCGTCGTACGGCGACGGCCACCTGTGGCGCACGTTCGTCGCAGTCGCATCGCTTGTCTGCAGCTTGCCCGCGGCTGCCGTCCAGGATGAGGCCGAGCTCGCGTTACGCTATCGCGTCGAGGTTTCCGCGCCGTCCGAGGTCAGGGCAGCCGTCGAACGCAGCCTCACGCTGACGCACTGGCAAACATATTCGGACCTCACGCCGGAGTTCCTGGATCTGCTCATCGCCGAAGCGAAGATGCAGGCCACCGACGCGGTCGAAGCCGCGGGTTATTTCTCCGCGACCATCGATGCCGAGGTCGACCGGGAGACTGCGCCGCCAACCGTGAAGATCCGCATCCAGCCAGGGCTGCCGACGCGCATCACCGCGGTGAACATCGACCTTACTGGACCGCTTCTCGCCGACGTCTCCGCTGCAGCGCGAGCCATCGCCGAGCTCAGGACCGGGTGGCGATTGCCGCAGGGCGCGATCTTTCAGCAGTCCGCATGGCTCACTGCCAAGGCGGCTGCCGTCCGTACCCTCTCCGCAGAGCGATACGCGGCAGCGCGGATCGTTACGAGCGAAGCCGTGATCGATCCCGAAACGCGCTCGGCGCGCCTCAGCATTACGCTCGACAGCGGTCCGCCGTTTCGCTTCGGCGCGCTCGTCATCTCGGGGCTCAAGAAGTACCCAGAAGAAATCGTGCGCAACCTCGCCACCTTCGCGCCCGGCGAACCCTATGCCGCCGAGAAGCTCGACGTCTTCGTTCGCCGCCTCAACGGGACCGGCTATTTCGCCAGCACGCAGGTCGCGATCGAGACAGATCCGGTGCATGCCGATTCGGCGCCGGTGACGGTGCGGCTCATCGAAGCGCCGAACAAGAAGATCAGCACGGGGCTGGGCTTCTCGACCGATACGCTCTATCGCGCCCAACTGACTTACGGCGATGTGAACGTGAACGGCAACGGCCTGCGCTTCGATGCCGATTTGCGCGCCGAAGCGAAGATCCAAAGCGTGGTCGTGCGTTTCACGCTGCCGCCGCAAGTCCCCGCTTACACCGATTCGTTCCCGATGAGTGTCCAGCGCACCGACATCGAGGGTCTGCGCACGAAAGACCTGATGCTGGGATGGCGGCGGCAGAGCGCGGATCCGCGTGATCAGACGGCGTATTCGACGGCCTTTTACTACTCGCGGCAAATGCCGACCGGTGCCGAGCCCACGCAGGCGCACGCGCTTTACTTCGAGATCGGACGCACGTGGCGCACCATCGACGATCTGCTCGCTCCTACCACGGGATCGGTATTCAACGTGCAGCTCGGTGCAGGTCCGCCCGGTGCATCGACGCGAGTATTCGGTCGTGGCATCGCGCAGTTTGCCTGGTGGCTACCGATCGACCGTACGACACAACTGGAACTGCGCGCGGAAGGCGGCGCAGTCCTCGTAGATTCGAGGCACGATGTTCCGAGCCCGCTGCTCTTCCGTACTGGCGGCGACACCACCGTGCGCGGGTACGCGTTCGATAGCCTCGGTCCGCGCGAGGGCAACGCCACGGTCGGCGGCCGCTACTATGCGCTCGCCAGCGCCGAGATCACGCATTGGCTCGCGCCGGCGTGGGGTCTCGCCACTTTCATCGATGCCGGCAACGCGGCCGATGAACCGCGCGGCCTCAAGCCCGTCTACGGTTACGGCGTCGGTGTGCGCGTGCGTACGCCGATCGGACCGTTCCGGGTCGACATCGCGTATGGCCAGGAGACCAAGCAAGTGCGGTTGCATCTTTCGATCGGGCTCACGTTCTGATGAAGCTAAAGCGTTATCTCGGCATCGGACTTGCGCTGGTGGCGCTCCTAGGCGGGGCGCTGCTCGGCGTGGCACTGTGGTTCGGGACCGGCAAGAGCGGCCTCGACTGGGCGGTCGGCGAGGCCGCGCGTCGCAGCGCGGGCCGCCTCGTGTTCGAAGGCGCCACCGGTTCGCTGGCCGGGAAGATGCATGTCGCGCGAATCACCTACGCCGACGAGGGCTGGCAGGTGGTCGCCGACGACGTGGACCTGGCGTGGTCGCCGCGCGCGCTCTTGTCGCGCCGGCTGTCCGTGGCTGCGCTCACGGCCGCGCGAGTTCGTCTCGAGCTTCGCGCCAGCGGCGGTCCAACCGCACTGCCGCCTTCGCTCGCCCTGCCCTTGCCGGTCGACATCGAGCGCGTCGCGATCGGACGAATCGACGCGATAAGCGGAGCGAACGCGTGGCAGGTGCGCGGGCTCGCACTACGCTATCACGGCGACACCACGGGTCACCGTCTCGACGAGCTCGCCCTGGATAGCGATTGGGGCGCACTCCAGGGCGCTGTCGCGGTCGGCGCGAATCCGCCGCTCGCGACCGGTGGCAATATCCGCTTCACCGGAACCGATCGGCTGCGCGGCGCAGCGGGCAAGATCGACATCGACGGCAATCTCGGCGCGTTGCGGCTCGCGCTTTCCGCGGCGGGAGCCGGCGCGCAGGCCTCGGCCGCCGCCGTCGTCGCGCCGTTCGAGCCGGTGTGGTTGCGCGAGCTCAAGCTCTCCGGCGACGCCATCGACCTCACGCGCTTCGACGCCAGACTGCCAAAGACCGCGCTCCGCGTGGAGCTCGCCGGCGGGATGGCCAAACCGTCGCGTTTCGAAGCGCGCCTCGAAGCGACCAATGCCGAAGCCGGGACGTGGTCGAGCGGACGCCTGCCATTGGCCCGCGCAACGACGCGGCTCGCCTATGACGGCGATGTCTTGAGTCTCGACGGGCTGGAGATCGCACTCACCGGCAGGGGCCGCATTCGCGGCGATGCCAGTCTCGCCGACGACGACTTTCGCGGTCGCATCCGGGTCGAGGACGTCGATCTCTC
>VBCS01000377.1:2725-3727 GCA_005888955.1 Betaproteobacteria bacterium | reverse complement strand
TCTCGGCAGGTTCGATCGCGATGCCCGGCGCGAGCCCGGTGCCGAGCAGCGGCGCATCGTCGTCCGGATTCTTGCCCAGTACGTGAACGTATGCGCGCGAGTTGACGTACTTCTCCGTCACCGGCGCATTCGCGGCGAGTTTTTGCAGGCGGTTGTAGAGTAGACGTCCGTCCGGCAGCCACGATGGCGAGCCGAAGTTCGCGCGGTCGATGACGTCGCCCGTCTCCTTGCCGGTCGCGAGCTCGATGACGTGAAGAACACTCTCCTCCGAGCCACCGATCGAGATGCCGTAGGCAATGTACTTGTTGTCCGGCGATGCCGCGAAATAGTCGACCGCGTAATGCTTGCCCTCGGGTGCCGGCAATTTGTCCGGATCGACCAGAAGGCGCTCGTTTCCTGCGAAACCCTCGCGTGCGTACAGCTTGGGAATATTCTCGTCGGCTTTGCGCTTCAGGTAATACACGTTGTTGCCGGTGATCTGGACCGAAGTGACGCGCGCGGCAGCCGCATCGCCGAACGCCGTCACTTCCTTCAGCACGGTATCGCGCTGGGGAATTTTCGCCAGCGCGTCGCGCGTGTAGTCGGCCTGCGCCTTCATCCAATCCGCGACCTCGGCGTTTTTCATGTCCTCCATGTAGCGGTACGGGTCGTTGACGGTGGTGCCGAAATAGGCGTCGGAGACGTTCTTGACCGGCGCGATCGGCGGCTTGGCGTGGGCCAGGGCGATAGCGATCACGCAGAGCACCGCCGCGGCGGCGGTGCGGCGCGAACGCTGCATATTGGTGGGCATGGATTGGCTCCGGGAAGGACCGTGGCGAAGCGCGCGATTATGCCAGTCCCGTGCCGTTGCGGCCACGGTTCGGCGATATACTGCGCCTCCCGCCGACGAAGCGCCGCCTTCCACGATGGCCGCAGAGTTCCTGTCCGCGACGATCCTGCTGATCCTCGTCCTCGACCCCTTCGGCAACGTACCGCTGGTCGCCGCGGCGCTGGCCGCGACGC
>VBCS01000377.1:0-2718 GCA_005888955.1 Betaproteobacteria bacterium | reverse complement strand
CCTGCGCGAATGCCTCATCGCCTACGCGGTGCTGCTCGCGTTCATGTTCGGCGGACACGCCTTTCTCACGCTGATGCACGTCTCGGAGACCGCGCTGTCGATTGCCGGCGGCGTGATCCTGTTTCTGATTGCTCTGCGCATGGTCTTTGCGCATCCGGAGGGAGTCTTCGGCGACACGCCGGGCGCCGATCCGTTTATCGTGCCCCTGGCCATCCCCGCGATCGCCGGCCCCTCGGCGCTGGCTACGGTCATGCTGATGGCCTCGCGCGAGCCGGAGCATCTGGGTGCCTGGGCGGCAGCGCTGACCGGCGCGATGGCCGCGACGGCCGTTACGCTCGTCGCTGCGGACCGGTTACAGCGCTGGGTCGGCGAGCGCGCAATGCGCGCCGTCGAGCGATTGATGGGCCTGGTACTGACGGCGGTGGCCGTCGAAATGTTGCTGACCGGAATAAGGGACGCGGTGGCGCAGTTCGGAAAGTGAGCGAGTTCCGGTCGGGACGACCCCACCATGCCGCGCAGCATCGCTGCGAAACAAAAAGAGCCAGGCCGATGGCAGCCTGGCTCGGGGACCGCCCCGAGAAAACGAGACGGTAGGGGAAACTGCATAAACAGCGGCGATCTCCCGCTTATTCCGACCCCGCCGCCTTACGCCGGGACGAGCCATCCGTCCTCGCGGCGCGCGGCATGTACTTTCTCCAGCTCGGCGACGAGCCGGTTCGCCAGCTCGGACGGCGACAGCCGGAAGAAGCGCGCGTTGAAATCGCGGTAGATCCCGATGCGTTCCACGTATGCAGGCATGTCGCAGAGCGGAAGTCGGCGCTGATCGAGCAGCGCAAAGGTCAGGACCGCCTTGAGCGCATGTCGTGCGACGCGCAACGAGTCGGCTTCGAACGCCGCGGTGCGCGCGAATGCACGCGCGAGCGCGGCGCCGACGTCGGCAAACGGCTCGCCGTGCCCGGGGATGACCACGCGCAGCTCGAGTGCGGCGAGCATCTCCAGCCGTGGCGGGAAGCGCGCGCGGGTCGACCTCGCGCGGCATTACGAAGCCGTAGCCGTTCGCCCACAATGCATCGCCGGAGACGAGGATGCGGTGCTCCGGGTTGAAGAACACGAGCGCGCCCATGTCGTGTCCAGGCGCGGCAAGCGCCTGCCATTCGAGATCGCCCCAGACATGCGTTTCGCCGGCGCGGATCACTTCGTCGTAGGCGAACCGGTCGGCGCGCTGATCGGCGTAGGCAAGCAGCAGCGTGTTCTCGTCCCAGGCATCGATCAGCGGCGCTTCGCCGTCCGGCAGCGCGATCGGGCAGCCGTAGCGCGCCTTGATCGCCGCGTTGCCGCCCATGTGGTCGCTGTGGCAGTGCGTGTTGACCAGGCGCGCGAGCGCCGCCGCGCCGATTCCCTGCGGCGTCGCCAGCAACGCGAGCGTCAACGGCGCGTGCCGTGCGTAGCCCGAGTCGATCAATACGTGACCTTCGCGACCCTTGAGCAGGATATTGTTCGAGGAGAGCCAGTCGCGCACGAAGACGCGCACTTGAGGCGGAAGCGTTGGTGCGATGCCGGACATTAGCGGGCCTAATAGTCGCGGACGGTGTTCCTTGCGACGCCCAATCATACCAACCCACATGGTGAGCGTCTTTCGCCGGCCGCGCTCGACCGCGCGGGAGCGAAACGCTAGTATCGCGGCGATGGACGTCCTCGCTGCGCTTTCTGCGGCGCTTGCCGCGCTTCGCGCCGGTCGTATCGACGACGCGCGGCGAGCGGCGGAACGAATCTGGCGTCAATCGTCCGACGCGAGGGCAGCCGGGTTCCTGGCGCTGCTCGAAACCGATGCCGGTCGATACGACTCGGCGCTGCTCTGGAACGATCGCGCGCGGCAGAGCAACCCGTCCGATCCGAGGTTCGCGTTGCAAGGAGCGCGCGTCGCCGGCTTGATGGGCGACCATGTCGCGGCATTCGACCGGCTCGCGGCGCTGTTGCGAGACGCGCCGCGAACGAAGGGCGCCTGGTCCGAGTTCGCCACGGTCGCACGAACCTGTGATCGCCGCGCCGAAGCGGTCGCAGCTTGCATTCGCGCTTACGACGCTGAACCAACGCTCGTATACGCGTTGAACGCACTGCTCCATCTCATTTCCGATGAGCCTCAGGGTGAAGCGGCGCCGGCGGCGGTTCCGACATCGGCGCGCCGTCCGCTCAGCCTCGTGACCTGCAGCAACGACGACACGCAATTCGCCGCGATGGCGGCAAGCTACGACCGGGCGCTTCCCGACTGGCCGCACGACATCGTGCGCATCGCCGATGCAACCTCGCTAGCCGAGGGCTATACGCGCGGGGTCGCCGTGGCGACGGGCGAAATCGTCATTTTTTCCCACGACGACGTCGAGATCCTCGCGGCCGACTTCGGGCATCGCCTTTCGCGCCGGCTCGCCGAGTGCGACGTGCTGGGCGTCGCCGGCGCCACACGCGCGACCGGACCCGCCTGGCCCTTCGCGGGATCGCCGTTCCTTCCCGGCTCGGTCATCTATCCCGACGAGACCGGTTACCGGGTGACGGTCTACAGCCGCAACGTGCCTCTCGCACGCGACATCCGGGTGATGGACGGCGTTTTCCTCGCGATGCGCCGCGAGGTCGCTTTGCGCATCGGCTGGGATGCCGAAGCCTGCGACGGCTTTCACGGCTACGACGTCGACTTCACGTTGCGCGCCGCGCAGGCCGGTTTGC
>VBCS01000376.1:2213-5511 GCA_005888955.1 Betaproteobacteria bacterium | reverse complement strand
TCCTCGACCGGCCGATCTCCGAGCCCGACGCGGCAGCCGATGCGATCCGCGTGCCGGTGGTCGAGCCCGATCGCGACGTGCGACCCTGGCAGGAGGTGCTGGTCGAGATCGCGTCCAGGCTCAAGTTTCCCGCCTTCACGCGCGCCGACGGCTCGCGCAAGTTCAAGGACTACAAGGACTTCGTCGTCAACTACGAGAAGGTCCCGGGCATCGGGCTTCTTTCCGGCTGGCGCGGCGTGGACGGCGAGAAGTCGTTGCGCGGCGAGCCCAACCCCAACCAGTGGGAGCGCTACGCGGAGAACCAGTGTTTTTTCACGTATCGCTGGCCGGAAAACATGCGCTACTACCGCTACGCGAACAAGGACTATCTCGAGTTCGCGGAGAAGCATGCGCTGTTCGGCACGCCGCCGGTGCAGGTGATCCTGCAGATGTATTCGGAGCCGCTGCAGAAGTTCCGCCTCGCGGGGCAGGGACTCTACGACGGCCCGCAGCCGACTTCACTCGTCGATTGCGAGCGGTTGGCGAAGTACTTCGATCCCTTGCCCTTCTGGTACGCGCCGCTCGAGGGCGCGCAGGCGCACATCGGTGCGGGCGGTGCGGATGGGCATACGATCGCCGAAGACTATCCGCTGCACGCGATCACGCAGCGGCCGATGATGATGTACCACTCCTGGGATTCACAGAACGCGTGGCTGCGGCAGATCCTCTCCGAGAACAGCTTGTACATGAACCGCGGCACCGCACATGGGCTCGAACTCGAGGATGGCGACTGGATCTGGGTCGAGTCGCACCACGGCCGGATCCGCTGTCGCCTGAAAACCATGGAAGGCGTCGAAGCGCACACCGTATGGACCTGGAACGCGGTGGGCAAGCAGGCGGGAACATGGGGTCTTTCGCCGGACGCGTCCGAGGCGACCGCGGGTTTTCTGCTCAACCATCTGATCTCGGAGCTGCTGCCACGTAACGCGTCCGATGCGCGACGCCTGACCAACTCCGATCCCGTGACGGGGCAGGCCGCATGGTTCGATCTGCGCGTTAAGGTGAGCAAGTGCGCGCCGGGCGAAACCGGCATCTGGCCCGTGTTTGCGGCGGCGAAGCCGCTGCCGGGCGATCATGGGCATCGGCCGCGCGTCTGGCGCTACCACGCGTAGGCCGCATCCGGAGAGCAGATGAAGCTGGGACTCGTCATCGATCTCGACACCTGCGTGGGCTGTCACGCCTGCGCCACCGCGTGCAAGGAATGGAATGCTTCGTCGAAAGTGAACGGCGCGCTGTCGGATTACGAGCCATTCGGCGCGGAGCCTTCCGGCGTATGGTTCAACCGCGTGCGTCACTACGAAGTCGGCGATTATCCGGAGAACAAGACCATCAACTTTCCCGTGTGCTGCATGCACTGCGCCGACGCGGACTGCGTGACGGTGTGCCCCACGGGTGCGTCATACAAGCGCGACGACGGCATCGTGCTCGTCGATCAGGACAAGTGCATGGGCTGCAATCTGTGCGCCTGGGCATGCCCTTACGGCGCGCGCGAGCTCGACCAAGTTCCCGGGACGATGAAGAAGTGCACGCTCTGCGTCGACCGCATCTACGACGAAATGCTGGCACCGGAGGACCGGCAGCCGGCGTGCGTCTTGGCGTGCCCGACGCACGCGCGCATGTTCGGCGACTTCGACGATCCGCAGTCCGAGGTCTCGCGCGTGACCGCCGAACGCGGGGGCTTTGGCCTGTTGCCGGAGCTGGGCTACGCGCCGGTGAGCCGCTACCTGCCGCCGCGGCAGCCGCAGCCGGTCATCGACGCCGACGATGCGCGTGCGCTGCTCGAGCGCGGCTTGGCGAGCCTTGCGAGCCCCGTGATCCGGCGCTGAAGGGCAAGCCGACGCCTGGATGAAGCCGGCGGTCAGTATCATCTTTTCCACCGTGAGCTCCGGTGCGGGATTGGGCTTGCTCGCGCTCGTCGCGCTCTGCGACACGTTTGTACTCGTCGCGGCCGGGCTCGCATCGTCGGTGCTGCATCTCGCCAATCCGAAGAATGCCTGGCGCTCGTTTTCGCGATTCAAGAGTTCCTGGCTTTCCCGGGAAGCCGTTTTCGCCGCGGCGCTCTTTCCCGTGTCGGGGCTCTACATCGTGCTCGTGATCCAAAGCAAGGGCGGCGCGAGCCGTATCTTGCTCGCGGTCCTCACCTGTGCGCTCGCATGGGCGGTCCTCATCTGCACCGCCATGATTTATGCGAGCTTGAAGCCGATCCGGCAATGGCACACGCGCTGGACACCCGTAAACTACGTTCTGCTCGGACACTGGTCGGGCGCGCTGCTGCTGTGGGCGATCGCCTGCGCTTATGCGGCACGGTCCGGTCCGTTCCTCTTCGTCGCCGGGGTATTCGGTCTCGCGGCGCTCGCCGCCAAGCTCGCCTATTGGCACGCGATCGAAGACAGTACGCAGGCGCTGACCCTCGAGCGGGCGATTGGGGTGCGCGAGGGAGCGCGCGGGCCGGGCCCGATCTCCGCCGCGCACGCGCGCCTGCTCGACGTCGGTCATTCGCACGGTACTTTTCTCACGAGTGAATTCGGCTTCCGGCTGGCGCGGCGGCACGCGCGCGGCTTGCGCGGCGTGGCGCTCGCGCTCGGCTTCGGCCTGCCGCTCGCGTGGCTTGTCGTCGGCGTCCCGCGCTGGCAGCCGGCGCTTGCCGCGGCGGTGTGCTGTATCATGGGCTTGCTGGTCGAACGCTGGCTTTTTTTCGCCGAGGCCAAACATACCGTCCGGCTGTATCACGGCGATCCTCGAACATGAGCACTCTTGCGGTTAGCGTCTGGCGCGGCGGCGCCGACGGACGGTTCCAGACGTTCATGGTGCCGCGTCTCGACGCGCAGACCGTGCTCGATGTCGTGACTCACATCCAGCGCCGGCTCGATCCAACGCTCGCATATCGCTTCGCCTGCCGTGTCGGCATGTGCGGCTCCTGCGCCATGACGGTCAACGGTGAGCCGCGGTGGACCTGCCGCACGCATGTTGCGAACGTGGAAAAAAACGGCAAGCTCACGATCGCGCCGCTCGCGCATCTGCCGATCGTGCGCGATCTCGTCACCGACATGCGCGAGTTTTTCGACAAATGGGCCCGCGCCAGGGGGCAGTTCCAGCCGACAAAAACGCGCCGCGACGATGTCGCACGCATCGCGCCTTCGTCGACGGGACGCCTCGCCATCGACGCGGCGATCGAATGCATCGGTTGCGGCGTGTGTTACGCGGCGTGCGAGGTCGTCGCGTGGAATCCCGATTATCTGGGTCCCGCCGCGCTCAATCG
>VBCS01000376.1:0-2194 GCA_005888955.1 Betaproteobacteria bacterium | reverse complement strand
CCGGCGACGCGGGTTGTCACGCCTGCCACACGCACGAGTCCTGCAGCGAGCGCTGCCCGAAGCATCTCGCGCCCACCGCCTCGATCGCGGGGCTCAAACGCGCGACCGCACTCGCCGCGCTGCGGGGCGAGCTTTGAGCGTGCGCGCCGAAACCCGGCTCTGGCTCGCGCAGCGCGCGAGCGCCGCCGTGCTCGCGCTCTGCGTCGCCGTGCACCTGGTCACGATGATCGCCGCGGTGCGCGGCGGCTTGACCGCGGCGGAGATGCTCGCCCGCACGCGCGGCAGCGTGGCGTGGGCCGCGTTCTACGGATTGTTCGTGCTCGCGGTGTCGATTCATGCCCCGATCGGCTTGCGTACGATCGCGTCCGAATGGCTCGGCTGGCGCGGACGCACCGCGGACGCGGCATGCACGATCGTCGCCGTCGCGCTGCTCGCGCTCGGCGCGCGCGCGATCCTGGCGGTGACGCTATGACGATTTCGGCCTGGCGCAACCGGGGCCACGCGGCGTATGGGGCGTTTGTCGTCCATCGCCTCTCGGGGCTCGCGCTTGCGCTGTTCCTGCCGCTGCATTTCCTGGTTCTCGGTCAGGCTCTGCAGGGCGAGGCCGCGCTCGACGTTTTCCTGCGCTGGACGCAGGCGCCCCTCGTGCAGTTCTCCGAGATCGCGCTGGTGTTCCTGCTCGCCGCGCATCTGACCGGCGGCTTGCGTCTTCTGTTCGTCGAGTTCGTCGGCTGGCGGAGCGAGACGCAGAAGATGCTCATCGCGTCCGCCGGCGGCGTTGCGGCATTCTGTGCGCTGGCGTTCGCGCTGAACCTGCTATAGGGAGCTCCATGCGCATCGACCCTCAAGCCATCGAGTCCGCGGCGAAAGAGCTCTATATTCGCGCGCTCAAGATCCTGCCCGACGACGTCAAGCAGGGGTTCGCAGCGCTCGCCGCGCGCGAGACCAGCGCGACGGCGAAAGAAGTGCTCGGCACGATGATCAAGAACATCGCGGTTGCCGAGGCCACCGATAATCTCCTCTGCCAGGACACCGGAATCCCGATCTACAACGTGACCATCGGCCGCGGCGTCGAGCTCGGCGCGGCCGACGGTGTGGCGCTCAAGGCAGCGATCCGTCGGGGTTGCGAGCGCGCGACGCGCGAGCATCCGCTGCGCTCGTCGATCGTGCATCCGCTGTCGCGACAGAACGCGCATACGTCCTGCGGCATCGAAGTGCCGGTGATCGATATCGACGTCGCCGAAGACTTCGAGGGCCTGAAGATCGAGATGATTCCCAAGGGCAGCGGGTCGGAGAACAACTCCTGGCTCAAGATGGCGGTGCCGGCCGACGGCACCGACGCGGTCAAGACCTTCGTCGTCGACTGCGTGCTCGATGCCGGCGGCAGGACCTGCCCGCCGACGATCGTCGGGGTCGGTGTCGGCGGCACCGCAGACTTGTGCGTGCATCTGGCCAAGCGCGCAGCGATCCGGCCGCTCGGAACGCATTGCGCCGATCCCGCGGGGGCGGCGCTCGAAGACGAATTGTCCGCCGCGGTCAACCTCCTCGGCGTCGGGCCGCAGGGACTGGGTGGGGACTCGACCGCGTTCGCGGTGCACGTCGAGCTCGCCGCGACGCATATCACCATGAATCCGGTCGCAGTCAACATGCAATGCCACTCGGCGCGGCGGGCGAGCGCGATTATCACGCCGGAGGGCGTGCGTTACGGCTTCTAGCCGGCGTGTCGCAGTCCGAAGCTGGATCGATCATGGCACACCACGAGCTGACGACCCCGGTCACCGAAGCGCAGGTCCGCGCCCTGCACGTCGACGATACCGTGACGCTGCAAGGCGTGCTGTTCGGCATTCGCGATGCGACGCAGATCGCGCTTTTCGACCGCGGTCGCAAGACGCGTTTCGATCTCGCCGGTCACGCGGTGATTCATACCGCGCCCAATGTGAAAAAGATGCCACTCTCGCCCGAGCATCCGGCGGGCTACGCGCCTCTGTGCGTCGGCACGACGACCTCGGCGCGCATGGAACGCTTTACGCGCCCGCTGTTGGGAGAGCTCGGCGTGCGGCTGATCATCGGCAAGGGCGGACTGGGCAGCGCATCGCTCGCCGCGTTTGGCGAACTGGGCGGCGCCTATCTCGCCGTCGTCGGCGGCACCGCAGCACTGGAAACGACCTGGATCGAGGCGATCGAGGATGTCGAT
>VBCS01000375.1 GCA_005888955.1 Betaproteobacteria bacterium | reverse complement strand
GCGCAGCGAGCTGCCGTGCCTGCTTCGGCGCGTCGTTGACCCCGTCGAGCATCACATACTCGAAGGTGACGAACTCGCGCGGGGCGCGCTCGATGTAGCGCAGGCAGGCGGCGAGCAGCTCGGAGAGCGGATACTTGCGGTTGATGGGCACCAGCGTGTCGCGCAATGCGTCGTTCGGAGCGTGCAACGAAACCGCGAGCGCGACCGGGCATTCGTCCCGGAGCCGGTCGATTGCCGGCACGAGCCCCGAGGTCGACAGCGTCACCCGCCGCCGGGAGAGCCCGTAGGCATTGTCGTCGAGCATCAGGCGCATTGCGGCGACGACGTTGTCGAAATTGGCGAGCGGCTCGCCCATGCCCATCATCACGACGTTGGTGATCGGATGCCTGCCGTGCTCGACCCAGGGTGTGCTGACGCCGTCGGCGAGCAGAGTGCGGTTGGCGTGCCAGAGTTGGCCGATGATCTCGCCCACGGAAAGGTTGCGGTTGAATCCCTGCTTGCCGGTCGAGCAGAACGCGCAGTCAAGTGCGCAACCGGCTTGCGACGATATGCAAAGCGTTCCCCGGTCGTCTTCCGGGATGTACACGGTTTCAATCGCGTTCGCGCTGCCGACGTCGAGCAGCCACTTGCGCGTGCCGTCGCTCGCGACAGTGTCGCGCACGACTGCGGGAGTGCGAATCTCGGCATCGCGGGCGAGTGCGTTGCGGGTCGCGCCGGCGAGATCGGTCATCGCGTCGACGCGGGCGGCGAGGCGGTGGTGGATCCAGCGCAACGTCTGCCTTGCGCGGAATGGCTTCTCGCCGCGCTCGGCGAAGAATGCGGCGAGGGCCGCAGGATCGAAGTCGAGAAGATTGATCATATGCGAAAATCCAGAGCCCAGCGTGGAGACGCAAGGAGCGCCAAGATTGCAAAGAATGGAGGACTTTCCTTGCGTGCTTTGCGTCTCTGCGGTGCAGGTTTTACGTTACCGGCTATGGATCTCCTGCGGCGGAAAGAAGAATTCAATTTCCGTCTCGGCAGTCTCCGGACCGTCCGAGCCGTGGACCGCGTTGGCGTCGATGCTTTGGGCGAAGTCGGCGCGGATCGTATCCGGCGCCGCTTTCTTCGGATCGGTCGCACCCATCAGGTCGCGGTTCTTGACGATGGCATTGTCGCCTTCGAGGACCTGGATCATCACCGGACCGGAAGTCATGAATTCGACGAGATCCTTGAAGAACGGCCGCTCGCGATGCACTGCGTAAAACCCTTCGGCGTCGGGCCGGGCAAGCCAGGTCATCTTCGCCGCGACGATCTTAAGGCCGGCGCGCTCGAAGCGAGTATAGATCTCTCCGATAACGTTTTTTGCAACCGCGTCC
>VBCS01000374.1 GCA_005888955.1 Betaproteobacteria bacterium | reverse complement strand
GTCCATTGGCTCGGACTGTCGTAATGATGCTCCAGTTGTGCGAACAACGGACCCATCCGTTCCTCCCAAAGCATCTTTACCACCGCGACCAGCGCTCCGTTGCCGGTCGCCTCCGCAATGCGCAGGTGAAACAGGCGGTCGCCCGCGAGCGGTTGCCGCTTGTCGTCGTTCGCGACGCTTTCCATCTGCTGCAATGCCTCCTCGATCGCTGCAATCTGCGGCCGCTTCGCCACCTTCGCCGCCAGCGCCGCGCACTCGCTCTCGATGATCCAGCGCGCGCGCAAGAGTTCGAACGGTCCCATCGCGGCCTGCACCGGCGTACCCGACTCGCCGTTGCCGCGCGAACCGAGGACGTAGATGCCCGATCCGATCTTGACCTCGACCAGGCCTTCCACCTCCAGCGCGATCAGCGCCTCGCGCACCGACGGCCTGGAGACACCGAGTTGCCGTGCGAGATCACGTTCAGGGGGCAGCCGCGCGCCGGCGGCAAACTCCCTGGAACGGATCAGAGCACGAATCTGGTCGGCGATCTGACGGTAGAGCCGGCGGGGTTCGATGCTGTGGATCGGCATGGGGCTGCCAAAACCTGAGCGCCGGGTGGCGGATGCCTATTCCCGGCGCCAGTCCATAGCTAAGCAAAATCCGCCCGTTTGGTCAAGTGGTCTTACCAATTTTCCGAGTCGCCGTTAGACTATGATGGATGTTTGCCGGCGTCGCGCGGCAGGACCAAGAGGAACCGCAGTGAGTGGACGCTTGTCAGGAAAGACGGCGCTGATCACGGCCGCCGGTCAGGGCATCGGCAGAGCGACGGCGCTGGCGATGGCCGCCGAGGGGGCGCGGGTCCATGCGACCGACGTCAATCCGAAGACGCTGGAAAGCCTCGCCGGCAACGGCAATATCTCGACCCGGGTGCTCGACGTCCTCGACGATGCCGCGATCAAGCGCACGCTCGACGAGCTGCCGCCGCTCGATGTGCTGTTCAATTGTGCCGGCTACGTGCATCACGGCACCGTGCTCGATTGCACGCCGAAGGATTGGGAGTTCAGTTTCAATCTCAACGTGCGCGCGATGTACATGACGATCAGGTCCGCGCTGCCCAAGATGCTCGAAAACGGCGGCGGCAGCATCATCAACATGGCGTCCGTCGCCGGCTCGATCAAGGGTCTTCCTAACCGCTTCGTCTACGGCGCATCGAAGGCTGCCGTCGTCGGGCTGACCAAATCGGTCGCGGCGGATTTCGTCGCCAAGGGCATCCGCTGCAATGCCATCGCGCCGGGAACCGTGGACACGCCATCGCTGGAGGAACGCATCGGCGCTTTCGCCGATCCGGTCGAGGCGCGCAAGGCGTTCATCGCGCGCCAGTCCATGGGGCGGCTCGCCAAGCCCGAGGAGATCGCGCCGATCGTCGTATTTCTCGCTTCCGACGAGTCGGTCTTCGCCACCGGCAATGTCTATTCCGTCGATGGCGGCATGACCATCTGAACGGCGGTGGAAAGCGTCGGATAACGCCTGCCGGCTTTCGTTGCCGCTCGCTTTCGATGCCCAAGTACTTGCGTGTACACTCCGCTCGAAACCCATTTGGCAACTGAGGCGGCGCTTTGCCAGCAGTCTTTCTGCTCGCTCTCTCCCCGGCATTCGCGATTCGCTACCTCGAACAATCTAGGAGACCCGCATGAAACTCGTACGTTACGGCCCTCCCGGCAAGGAAAAGCCCGGACTGATCGATGCTGAGGCCAAGCTGCGCGATCTGTCGCGCAAGGTAAAGGACATCGATGCGGCGGCCCTCGCGCCGGGCGAGCTCGCCAAGCTGCGCAAGCTCGACCCGAAGAAACTGCCGCTGGTCAAGGGCCGCCCGCGGCTCGGTCCCTGCATCGCCGTGCCGCCGAAGTTCATCGCGATCGGCTTGAACTACGTCGACCATGCCAAGGAATCCGGCAACCCGATCCCCGAGCATCCGGTCGTGTTCTACAAGGCGGAGACGTGCATCGTCGGTCCCAACGACAACATCATGCTGCCTCCGGACTCGACGCACACCGACTGGGAGGTCGAGCTCGGCGTGGTGATCGGCAAGACCGCGCGCTACGTCGACAGGAAGGATGCGCTCAAGCACGTCGCGGGCTACTGCATCGTCAACGACGTGTCCGAGCGCGAGTACCAGCTGAAGCGCAGCGCGACGCAGTGGAGCAAGGGCAAGGGTTGCGACACCTTCGGGCCGATCGGCCCGTGGCTCGTCACGACCGACGAGCTCAAGGACCCGCAGAATCTCGACATGTGGCTCGACGTCAACGGCGTGCGCAAGCAGACCGGCAATACGCGGACCATGATCTTCGGCGTGGCCGATCTCGTCGCCGACCTGTCGAAATACATGACGCTCGTGCCCGGCGACGTCATCACGACCGGCACCCCGCCCGGCGTCGGCATGGGAATGAAGCCTGAGCCGCAGTACCTCAAGGCGGGCGACGTCGTTACGCTCGGCATCGCCGGGCTGGGCGCGCAAACGCAAAAAGTCGTCGCGTTCAAGGGTAAGCGCTGATACGAACCTGGACCGCGCCGCGCTTCCATAGACCGCGTTAACTTCGTCGCGCCGCCGTGAGCGGATGTTCGCAACAGTCCATGCCGCAACCGAAGACCGAGTACGCCCCCACCGGCCGCGCGGATCCGGCATGAGAGCCTCGCCGACCGCAGACCAGGGCGCCGCGACGCGGCTGTTGTCGCGCGACGACTATCTGTATCCTGCGCTTTCGAGCCGTCGCAGCGGACGGCTCGCTCTCGACCCGCGGCACACCATGTATTGGGAAGAGTGCGGCAATCCGCGCGGCGTGCCGCTGGTGTTCCTGCACGGCGGTCCCGGCGGCGGCATCTCCGCCGATCACCGCCGCTACTACGATCCCGCGTTCTACCGCATCGTGCTCTACGACCAGCGCGGCGCCGGGCAGTCGACCCCGCTGGGCGAGCTTGCCGACAACACGACGCAGCACCTGATCGCCGATCTCGAGCGCCTGCGCGCGCATCTTAGCGTCGACCGCTGGGTCGTCTTCGGTGGGTCGTGGGGTTCGACGCTGGCGCTCGCTTACGCCGAAACTCATCCGGAAGGCGTGCTGGCGCTCGTGCTACGCGGCATCTTCCTCGCGCGCCCGTGGGAAATCCGCTGGTTCATGCACGACATGCGCTACGTGTTCCCGGAAGCATGGCAAGCGTTTGCCGGCTTCCTGCCCGAGCGCGAGCGCGACGAGCTCCTCGCGGGCTATTACCGCCGGTTGACCGACCCGGATCCTGTGCTGCACATCCCGGCGGCGCACGCCTGGAGCCGCTACGAAAGCTCGTGCTCGACGCTGCTGCCGGATCCGGAGCTGATTGCGCATTTCGACGAAGACGCGGTCGCCTTGGCGATCTCGCGGATCGAGGCGCATTACTTCGTGCACGAGCTCTTCCTGCCTGACGGCGTTCTGCTCGCCAACGTCGCGCGCCTCGCCAACATTCCCTGCGCCATCGTGCAGGGACGCTACGACATCGTCTGCCCGATGCGCTCCGCGGACGAGCTACACCGCGCCTTGCCGCAGGCCGAATACGTCGTCGTTCCGGACGCGGGCCACTCGGCGCGCGAGCCGGGCATCGCCCGCGAGCTGGTGGCGGCGACCGACCGCTTGCGGACGCGGCTCGGCTGAACGAGGAACAGCAGTGGCTGCCATCGAGCGTATCGAGCTCATGCGGGTCGACCTCGAGCCAAAGGTCAAGCGCACCGACGCCATCCAGAGCTTCGTGTTGCAAGAGACGCCGATCGTGCGCGTCTTCGACCGCGACGGCGCGTCCGGGACCGGCTACAGCTACACGATCGGCACCGGGGGTTCGTCGATCATGGCGCTTCTCGCCGATCATCTCGCGCCATTGCTTATCGGCCGCGAGGCGGAGCACATCGAGGCGATCTGGCGCGACCTCCTGTTCCACACGCATGCGACCTCCGTCGGCGCGATTACCGCACTCGCGCTGGCCGCGCTCGACACCGCGCTCTGGGATCTGCGCTGCCGGCGCGCCTCGCTCCCGCTCGCCGTGCTCGCCGGCGGCGCGAAGGATTCCTGTCCGCTCTACACCACCGAAGGCGGCTGGCTGCACCTGACGCCGGCCGCACTGGTCGACGATGCCTTGCAGGCCAAGGCAAATGGCTTCGGCGGCGCGAAAATAAAGATCGGCCGTCCGCATGTCGCCGAGGATGTCGAGCGATTGCGCGCCGTTCGCGAAAGCGTGGGAGCGGACTGGGACATCATGACCGACGCCAATCAGGGCTTCACTTTGTCCGAAGCGATCCGCCGCGCGCGGCATCTCGAGGCGCTCGACATCGCCTGGTTCGAGGAGCCGCTGCCGGCCGACGACGTCGCGGGGCACGCGGAGCTCGCGCGACATACTTCGGTCCCCATCGCCGTCGGCGAGTCGCTCTACAGCGCGAGCCAGTTCAAGGATTATCTGCAGGCGGGCGCGTGCTCGATCGTGCAAGTCGACGTCGCGCGGATCGGCGGCATCACGCCGTGGCTCAAGGTCGCGCACCTGGCCGAGACCTTCAACGTGGCGGTCTGCCCGCACTTCCTGATGGAATTGCACGTCGGCCTCTGCTGCGCAGTACCGAACGGCTGCTGGGTCGAGTACATTCCCCAGCTCGAGGCGATCACGCAAAGCGGGCTCGAGATCCGCGACGGCCGCGCTTATCCTTCGCCCGAAGCCGGGTTGGGCATCGACTGGGATTGGGACGCGATCGCGCGGTTCTCCCGCGCCGCGCCGATCGTGATTCGCTGATCAATGGCGCT
>VBCS01000373.1 GCA_005888955.1 Betaproteobacteria bacterium | reverse complement strand
CGAACCGCCCGTTACGACATGCGCTGGAGGTCAGACACGAGAGCTTCGTTGCTGCCGGACTCATCGAGCTGCTGCGCAAGCATCGCGTCGCGTTCGTCGTCGCCGATACCGCGGGCAAGTGGCCGGAATACGAGGACGTCACGGCGGATTTCGTCTATATCCGCCTGCACGGCGCCCAGGAGCTTTACGTCAGCGGCTACAGCGACAGGATGCTCGACCGCTGGAGCAAACGCATCCGATTGTGGAGCGCCGGCGGGGAACCACGCGACGCCAGGCGCATTTCCAAGCGCCCCGCGCGGCGGGCTTCATCGCGCGACGTCTACTGCTATTTCGACAATACCGCCAAGGAGCATGCGCCGCGCAACGCGCGCAAGCTGATGCACAAGCTCGGCGTGCGCTGGCCCTAAGCGGGGACGTCATTGTCGGATGCAGGCGCTGGCCGCCGACCGGAATCGGGCTACGACGCCCGAGCCCTGCGGGCGTGAAAAACGACGGCGCCGTAGATCACCACGTTGAGCACGACAAGCGCCGCGCCGAGCACCATCTGCACATCGCGCGTCAGCGCTTCCGGATAGAGCAGAGCGACAATGTAGTGCTCGACGAAACCTCCCGCGTAGCCGGAGTCGCCAGCGGCGCGGCGCAATGCGACTTCGAGCGGCGTGAGCGGACAGACGCGCCCGGTGAATTCGACGAACGCCGCCCACGCCAGGGCGGGCAGATGCAGCCAGGCAAATCCCGGTGCGCGCAAAACCAGAAGCCCGCCAAGCAGCGCGAACAGCACGAACGCGAAGTGAAGAACCAGGACGGCGTCGGCAGCGATCCGCTCAGACATTGGTCGTACTTCGAGTCGGCGAGCCCCAAGCGACAAGCCCTGGAACAGGATCGTGAAGCGAGCGAGCGCTACAGCTTATGCGGACGCGTTGATGCGTACCGGCACGCGCCTGCGACCCCAGGCCCGCTCGAACGCGTCGTAGCGCCCGGGTAGCCGCGTCGCGCAGTGCATGCAACGCCCGTCCGGCGTCAGCGAGTAATCGAGAATCTCGTACCAATCGCGCACGATCACGGGCTTGGCGCAGCCAGGGCAGAACGTCGTCCCGCCTTCGCGGTCGTGCACGTTGCCGGTGTAGACATAGTGCAGGCCCTCGGCCAGCGCGATCTTGCGCGCACGGCTCAGCGTCGAAGCGGGTGTGTGTGCGATGTCCAGCATCTTGTAGTCGGGATGGAACGCCGTGAAATGCAGCGGCACATCGGGCCCCAGCTCGCGCATGATCCACTTCGATTCGGCCTCGCTCTCGGCGTCGGAATCGTTCTTGCCGGGGATCAGGAGCGTCGTTATCTCGAACCACACGTCGGTTTCGTGCTCGAGATACACGAGCGTATCGAGTACCGGCTGCAGACGCGCGCCGCAGAGCTTGAAATAGAACTCGTCGGTGAAGCCCTTGAGGTCGACGTTGGCGGCGTCCATCTTGGCGTAGAAGTCGCGCCGTGCCTCGGTGCCGATGTAGCCCGCGGTCACGGCGATCGCCTGGATGCCGAGCTCATGGCACGCGTCCGCGGTGTCCATTGCATATTCGGCGAAGATCACCGGATCGTTGTAGGTGAACGCGATGCTCTTGCAGCCCCGCGCCTGCGCGGCGCGCGCGATCATCTCCGGCGTGGCCTGGTCCATCAGCGTATCCATCTCGCGCGACTTGGAGATGTCCCAGTTCTGGCAGAATTTGCACGCGAGATTGCAGCCCGCGGTGCCGAAGGAGAATGCGCTCGAGCCGGGGAAGAACTGGTTGAGCGGCTTTTTCTCGACTGGATCGATGCAGAATCCCGACGAGCGGCCGTAGGTCGTCAGCACCATCGCCTCGCCCTTGCGCTGGCGGACGAAGCAGGCGCCGCGCTGGCCATCGTGCAGCCGGCAATCGCGTGGACACAGGTCGCACTGGATGCGGCCATCGTCCAGCGTATGCCAGTAACGTCCCGGATAATCGATCATGAATGCTCTGCCGCCCTCGAAAGCTCGCTCTCCTTCCACTTGGTCACCTGGTAGAGCGCAACGTTCAACCGCGGGCTCCAGAAGTCGACAGGCAACCCCGCCTTGTGCTTGAGCGCGGCGAGAAATTCCCGCGGCTCCGGGAGCGCTTCCCAGACTTGCGGCAGGAATGTGGCTCGGTGATCGTCGAGCTCGAGAGTGACGCCGTCGATTCCCGGGCGAAGGCGTGCCCGCAACTCGTCCTCGGTGTCGAAGCGCGCGCTCTCCAGAGGCGAAAGGAGCGAGACCTCGACCGACGTCGCCTCGAATTCGCCCGAAGTCAGCGGCGGAAAGCGCGGATCGCGGAATGCTGCGGCGACCGCATTTTCGTGCACGTCGAGCCCGACGTCCCGCGTCGCTCTGAGGCTTCCGATGCAACCGCGCAATTCTCCGCGGTAAAACAGCGTCACGAACGTCGCTCCGAGCCGCAGCAGCGCCGCGCCGTCGGGGCCGCCGTTTGCCAGTCCCAGCTCGGCGGCAATCGCAGCCCTCGCGATGCCGATCAGGGTCCGGCCGAGCTCGTCATCGCGCATCGGCAGTCTCCGCGAGCTCCTCCGCGGCTTCGCTTTGCCGCGGTCCTTGCGCCTGTTCGGTGAATGCGAACGCGGCATAGCCGACGACGCGCGACTTGTCTCCTGCGGTATCGCCGGAGTTGCGCAGGTCGATGAGCTCAGGGAAAAGGCTCCGTCGCCGCGCGCAGAGCGCGAAGCCGTTGATCGGCGTTGCGCCGCAGGCCTGCTCGTGATCGAGCGACGAGTCGAGCGCGAGGATCGCGGCCGCGGTGCCGCGGTCGAGCTGGCGCGCTGCCGCATACGGATGATAGTGGGAAAGATCGGAGCTGACGACGATGAGCGTCTCCGGCCCGCCCCACAGGCAGTCGATCACCGCGGCCACCTCTTCGGCGGTCGCGTCGCCTACCGCGAAGGGCACGATCCGGAAATCGTCGAGCACCGCTTGCAGGAACGGCAGCTGCACCTCCAGCGAATGCTCGAGAGCATGCGCCGCCTCACTCGTCTGTACCTG
>VBCS01000372.1 GCA_005888955.1 Betaproteobacteria bacterium | reverse complement strand
CGGCGGTATTGCAGAACGCCGCTCGCTCGCCGAATGGGTGAGCGATGGGATCACCGGGTTCGCTTTTCCCGGCGATCTTAGCTCCGACCCCGTCGGGCTGCTGATGCTGGAAGAGCAGGCGGGCCCGACCTATTGGCTCGTGTTCAACAACTGGTACGTGCTCATGCGCTACAACCGCAGCCGATTGTATGCGTCGGCGGTGTGGGAGCTGGCGCAGGCCATCAAGCTCGCCGCGGACGACGGATCGTAGCTCACTTACGTTGCGTCACACGCGGCGCGATAGCGTGCGCACGTGCGCGACCAGGCTGCGCGTTGACGCGTCCGCGCCGGCCGAGTCGACGCCGTCGCGCACAGCGGCGATCAGTGGCTCCGCCAGCGCCTTGCCGAGCTCCACGCCCCATTGGTCGAACGAATTGATCCCGTAGAGCGCGCCTTCGACGAAGGTGCGGTGCTCGTAGAGCGCAAGCAGCTGGCCGAGCCGGCGCGCGTTCAGCTCCGGCAACAGCAGCATCGTCGACGGGCGGTCGCCCGGGCAGACGCGGTGCGGTGCGTCTCTGTCGATCGCATCCGGCGCCACGCCTTTGGCAGCAAGCTGGGCCCGCACCGCGGCGAGCGGCCTGCCCGTCATCAAAGCCTGTGCCTGCGCGAGTGCGTTGGCGACGAGCAACGCCTGCTGATCGGATAGCGGATGCGCCGCGCGCACGGGCACGATGAACTCGACCGGAACGGCATGCATTCCCTGATGCAACCATTGGAAGAGCGCGTGTTGGCTGTCGGTGCCCGGTTCGCCCCAGAGCGCGGGTGCCGTCGGGCGACTGGACGGCGCGCCGTCGCGCATGACCGACTTGCCGTTGCTTTCGAGAACGAGCTGCTGGAGATACGCCGGCAGCCGCGAGAGCGCATGCGCGTAGGGAACGACGACACGCTGGCCCATGCCGGACGCCTGCGCGTTCCAGAAATCGACGAGTGCGAGCAGCGCAGGCAGGTTGCGCGGCAGCGGGGTATCGCGAAAGTGCGCATCCATCGCCGCAGCGCCGGCGGAAAGTTCGGCGAAGCTCTCCCATCCGCAGCGAATCGCGATCGCAAGCCCGGCCGCGGACCAGAGCGAGAAACGCCCGCCGACCCAGTCCCACATCGGTAGCACGTCGGTGCCGGCGACACCGAAGGCGCGCGCGGCCGCAGCATTCGCCGTGACGGCGATGAAGTGCGCTCCCAGCGCGGGGCCGCCGCCGAGCTGCGCGGCCAGCCACTCGCGCGCTGAAGTCGCGTTCTTGAGCGTTTCCTGCGTCGTGAAGGACTTGGAGACGACCACGAACAGCGTCGTCGCCGGATCGGCGCCCGCCAACGCCCGGGAAAGGTGCTCGGGATCGACGTTCGACACGAACGCGACATCGATACCGTCGCCCCGCCCTGCGCGCGGGCCGGCGAGGACGTCGCAGACGAGCCGGGGGCCGAGATGCGAGCCGCCGATTCCGAGGTTGATCGCATAACGGATCGGCCGGCCGGTTGCGCCAAGCCGCGCACCGCCGCGCAGCTGTGTGGCCAGCATGCGCATGCGGGCCTGCACGGTACGGATCGCGGGAATCACGTCGGCGCCGTCGACGGCGAGCGGAGCGTCGCCTTGCTGTCGTAACGCCGTGTGGAGAGCCGGCCGCTGTTCGGAAAGATTGATCTTCTCGCCGGCGAACATCGCGGCAATCCAGGCGGGCAGATTGCGCTCGCGGGCATAGGCGACGAGCAACGCCATGGTCTCGGCGGTCAGCCGTTGCTTCGACCAGTCGGCGAGCCAATCGTCCCAGGCGAGCGAGAGCTGCGCGAAGCGCTGCGGATTCGCAGCGAAGAGCGCCGTGAGCGAGCGGCCGGCGAGCGCGCGCCGGTGATCGATAAGCGCTTGCCAGCCGGGGGAGGGCGCGATTTCATTCATGCCGGATCGAGTCGCGTGAGGGTGAATTCCCGCTGAGCGGCGTGATGTCGCAGGCGCCATGCGCATCGCGACAGTGCGGCCGAGGATAATCGATCGAGCCCCGCACAGGCAAACCGACGCAAACTCGCTACAATCGGCTCGACCCGACTTCGCGCCGACGAGCGATGGACGCCCCGACCGACAAGGACCTGCCGCTCAAGGAAGACACACGCCTGCTCGGCCGCCTTCTCGGCGACGTGCTGCGCGCCCAGACCGGCGAGGAAGGATTCGCGCGGATCGAGTCGATTCGCCAGACCGCGATCCGCTTGCGCCGTGCCAGCCAGAACGACACGGCCGGCATCAAGGACGAGCTCGCCACGCTGCTCAACGATTTGCCGATCGCGCAGACGCTCGATGTCGTGCGCGCTTTCAGCTATTTTTCGCATCTCGCCAATCTCGCCGAAGACGTCCACCAGAATCGCCGGCGGCGCGCGCACGCGTTCGCCGGGTCGCCGCCGCAGTCGGGCAGCATCGCGCATGCTTTCCTTCGCCTGCGCGAAGCGGGGATCGAAGGCGCGAGCTTGCGCGCGTTTTTTGCCGATGCGCTGGTGAGCCCCGTGCTGACCGCGCATCCGACCGAGGTCCAGCGCAAGAGCATCCTCGACTGCGAGCGCGAAATCGTCCGCCTATTGCAATGGCGCGATCGCAGCGCGCTTACGCCCGACGAGCAGGACGCCATGCAGACGGGGCTGTATCGGCAGGTGCTCGCGCTGTGGCAGACCGCGATGCTGCGGCTGACCAAGTTGCAGGTGAAGGACGAGATCGACAACGGCATCGCCTACTACCGGTATACGTTTCTCGACGAGATCCCGAGGTTGTATGCCGATCTTGATGAGCGACATGCGCGCCACTTTGGCGGCGAGGCGATCGTTCCCGCGTTTCTGGTCATGGGGTCGTGGATCGGCGGCGATCGCGACGGCAATCCGTTCGTCGTGGCCGACACGCTGCAATACGCGAACCGCGCCCAGGCGAGCGTCGCGCTCGCGCATCACCTAAGCGAAGTGCACCAGCTCGGCGCCGAGCTCTCGCTCTCCATGCGGCTGGTCACGCCGACGGCGGAGCTCTCCGCGCTGGCCGCCGCGGCGCACGATCTTAATCCACACCGCGGCGACGAGCCGTATCGGCAGGCACTGGTCGGCGTCTACGCGCGACTCGCGGCGACGGCCAAGGCGCTGAGCGGCTACGAGCCGCCGCGACCGCCGCACGCGGAGATGCCGCCGTACGCTACTCCCGCGGCGCTTGTCGCCGACCTCGATGTGATCGCCGCTTCGCTCGCGTCGCACGGCTCGCAGCGCCTCGCCGGGGGCAGGCTAGGGCACCTGCGTCGTGCCGTCGAAGTGTTCGGGTTCCATCTGGCCACGCTCGATCTGCGCCAGAACTCCGACGTGCACGAGGCCGTCGTGGCCGAGCTGCTGGCGCGCGCCGGCGTCCACGCCGATTACGCCGCGCTCCCCGAGGGCGAGCGCGTTGCGCTGCTGGTGGCCGACCTCGCGAATCCGCGCCTCCTCGACACGCCGCACGTCGCCCGGACGGCGCTGCTCGATTCCGAGCTTGCGATCATGCACGTGGCGGCGGAGGTCCATCGCCATTTCGGCCCGGCGGCGCTGCCGAACTACGTCATCTCCAAGTGTCAATCGGTCAGCGATCTGCTCGAAGTCGCGATCCTGCTCAAAGAAGTGGGACTGCTGACGCCCAGCCGGCTCATCGTGAACATCGTTCCGTTGTTCGAGACCATCGCCGATCTCGAGCGCTGCGCGGACATCATGTGCTCCGCGTTCCGGCTGCCGTGCTATCGGCGCTGGCTCGAGTCGCGCGGCCGCTGGCAGGAGGTGATGCTCGGGTACTCGGACAGCAACAAGGATGGCGGCTTCGTCACCGCTCATTGGGCGCTCTATCGCGCGGAGCTCAGGCTGGTAGAAGCGTTTCGTGACTTCGACGTCAAGCTGAGGCTCTTCCATGGCCGCGGGGGCAGCGTCGGCCGCGGCGGCGGACCCAGTTACGAGGCGATATTGGCGCAGCCCTCGGGGAGCGTGAACGGCGCG
>VBCS01000370.1 GCA_005888955.1 Betaproteobacteria bacterium | reverse complement strand
TGCACCAGCTGCACCAGCGCCCACACACGTTGCATGGTCTGCGCGATCAGGGGCAGCAGGGGGCCTTCCACGCTGACCGCGAAATCGAGCCGCGGCGGTTTCTGGCCCGGGGTGTTCATGTCGTCGATGACGTTGATGCCGCCGACGAACGCAATACGGCGGTCGACGTGGACGAGCTTGCGGTGCAGACGGCGTAACCGGTGCGAGCGGAACTGCCAGGCTGCGACTTCGGGCCGGTACTTGAGGACCTCGATGCCCGCGTCGCGCAGGAAGCGTTCGAGCGCCGGCGTGAGGTAGAACTTCGCGCCCCAGCCGTCGACCATGACGCGGACCTTGACGCCACGCTTTGCGGCGCGCGCCATCGCTTCGGCAATGCGGCGGCCGCTCGCGTCGTCGGCAAAGAGGTAGCTCTCGAGCCAGACCTCGCGGTTGGCGGAATCGATCGCACGCTCGAGCGCCGGAAAATACTCGGCGCCGTTCCTGAGCAGCTTGATCCGGTTGCCAGGACGGAAGCGATCCACGGTATCAACGCGGGGACGCGCGCGCCGCGCGCTCGAGCTCGAAGGTCGCCGCCAGCGCGGCGTGGTCGGACAGGCGTGCCAGCGGGTACGCGTAGTGCACGTCGGTCGCGACGACCGACAGCGCGCGCGAATAGATGCGATCGAGCCGGAACACCGGCATCACCGCGGGAAAAGTCCGCGCCGGTCGTCCGCGCGCCTCTTGGAATACCTCGACCACGCCCAGTTCCTTCTGGATCGTTCGATCAGCCTTGCGGCGCCAGTCGTTGAGGTCGCCCGCGATGATCAACGGCGCGTGCATCGGCACGACCTCGCGAATGCGCTCGCAGAGCGCATGGACCTGCCAGCGGCGCCCGCGCTCGAACAGGCCGAGATGAATGTTGATGCAATGCAGAGGCGGAAGGCCGCGCTTCAACTGCAGCACGCAATGCAGCATCCCGCGGCTTTCGAACGCGTGCGCGGAGATGTCCTGATTGGATTGGGCGACGATGGGAAAACGCGACAACACCGCATTGCCATGATGGCCCTGGTGATAAACGGCGTTGCGCCCATAGGCGACTTCATGCCAGACCGTGTCGGCGATGAACTCGTGCTGTGACTTGCCCGGCCAGTCGCGATAGCGCCGCGCGTGCCGCCGGTGGACGCCCTGCACTTCCTGCAGGAACAGGATATCGGCGGAAAGCCCATGCAGCCGGTCCTTGAGCTCGTGGATCACCATCCGCCGGGTCGGCGAAAAGCCTTTATGGATGTTGTACGTGGCGACAGTGAAGCGCATAAGCTGCGGCGAGCGGAAGGAGAGGCTTCCGCTAATGTTAGCGGCATTTGCTTTGGTCCGCGCCTGCCGGGTCATTGGCGGGCGGGACGGGTTGCCCACGGCGGCGCAGTGCATGTAAGGTGGCAACGCCCCGGGGCGACCAAAGGGCCAGATGGGCCAAGGAACCTGAGCGCCCGTCGTTACCACCCATCATCAAATCTTCCGAAGGAGACATCGATGAAGCACCAAACCACTATCCAGGCGGCCATTGCCGGGCTCCTGGCGCTCGGCTTCGCTGCGAGCACCGCGACGGCGCAGCCCGTTCCCCCGCAGCCGAGCAAGGACAAGTGCTACGGCATCTCGAAAGCCGGGCAAGCCGACTGCGCCACCGCCAAGCACGCCTGTGCGGGCCAGAGCAAAGCCGACAACGATCCGATGGACTGGAAATACGTCGAGAAGGGCAGCTGCGAAAAAGTCGGCGGCAAGCTGACCGCACCCAAGTCGTAATCTCGAAGCCGGTGGCGGCGCGTCCCGTCACCGGCTTTCCCTCGCCAGCGCAAACCCATGCCTCCGGCCACGCCATTGCCTCCCGTCGCCGGCATCGGCTTGCGGTCGCCGCACGTGGCGCAAGTGCGTCGCGATCGCCCGCCGATCGGCTGGCTCGAGGTGCACAGCGAGAACTACTTCGTCGACGGCGGGCCCGCGCTTGCCGCGCTCGAAGCGATCCGTGCCGACTATCCGATCTCGCTGCACGGCGTCGGGCTCTCTCTCGGCTCCGCCGACGCGCTCGATGCCGGCCACCTGGCTCAATTGAAGCGGCTCGCGGCGCGCGTCGAGCCGGCTTTTATTTCCGAGCACCTGTGCTGGGGCCGCATCGATGGCCGGCACCTGAACGATCTTCTGCCGCTGCCTTTCATCGACGAAGCGCTCGCGGTCTGCTGCGATCGCATCGATGCGGTGCAGGCGGCGCTGGGGCGAGTCTTGCTCGTCGAGAACGTGTCCGCGTACCTGCGCTTCACCTCCGACGCGATGGCGGAATGGGAGTTCGTCGCCGCAGTCGCACGACGCACCGGCTGCAAGCTGCTGTTCGACGTCAACAACGTCTACGTGAATGCAATGAACCACGGTTTCGATCCGCGCGCCTATCTCGCCGCGATCCCGGGCGAAGCGGTGGCCGAGATTCACCTGGCGGGCTTCGATGCCAGCGGGCCTTGTCTCATCGATACGCACGGAACGCGTGTCGCGCCGCCCGTGTGGGCGCTCTACCGCGCCACGATCGAGCGCTTCGGCGCCAAGCCGACGCTGATCGAATGGGACACCGACCTGCCCGGGCTCGACGTGCTGCAGGACGAGGCTGCGATCGCACAGTCGATTCTGGAGGAAGCCGATGCCGTCGTTGCGTGAGGTGCAGCGCGGATTCGTCGCCGCCACGGTGTTCGGTGACAACGGCGCGCTCGTCGACTTGGGCATCGTCGCCGGCGCGCTCGACCCGGCCGCCAGGATCGCCGTCTATCGCAACAACGCACTCGGCAATTACCGCAAGGCGCTCGCCGCCACGTATCCCGTCGTGCAGCGGCTGGTCGGAGCCCCTTTCTTCAACGCCGCTTCCTGGCCACGTATCCGCCCGCGCGAGAATTACGGTATCTGCCCGACGTCGCGCGCCTCGAATGGGCGATCGATCAGGCGAACATCGCCGCCGACGCGCCGCCCTTCGATCCGGCCGCGCTGCGCGCCGTCCCGGAAGATGTGCTCGGCGAGCTGCGCTTTGTCCTGCACCCGTCGGCACAGTTCGTCGTGTCAGCCTATCCGATCTTCCATATCTGGCAAGTGAATCAGCCAGGCCATGCGGGGGACGATCGCGTCGACCTGGGTGAGGGAGGCGATGCGCTGCTGGTGCGGCGCGCGTCCGACGCCGTCGTGATCGAGAGGCTTGCGGCGGGCGAGCATGCGTTTCTCGCCGCACT
>VBCS01000058.1 GCA_005888955.1 Betaproteobacteria bacterium | reverse complement strand
AATGGCGTAGTAGTCTTTGTATTTCATCTTGGCCGCCTGCCGAAAATCTGCGCGATCGACCATTCTAGCGCGAGCTCAATGCGGCCGTGCGCGCCATTGTTGCCGCTAGCCCTTCGGATTACGGCGCCACCGAGAGCGCGCAGCCGCTCGATGCCGCGCCCGGCTTGTCCGGAATTATTTGGGCTCGAGGTTCTCGCCGAGATACTCGGCGATCGATCGTGCATCCAGCCACGCGACATCCTTCGCCGACGTGACCGCGACGAGCTTTTCCACTTCGCGTGGCAGATGCTGCCGCAGCAGACCCAAAAACTTGGGTGCAGCGACAATGCCGAGCTTGACGTAGCGATGCTCAGTCCGCGCCTTGTTCAGATGATCGCTCGAACGCTTGGCGAACAATTCGGCTTCATGCTCGGTCGGAGAGACCTGCGGCGGCGCGACATGTCCCTGCTCGCGTTCGCCTTTTCCGTAATACCGCCCCTGCGCATCGGTGCGCAGATCGCGGTTGTGCGCGCGCCCCTCGGGGTGTTCGAATTCCTCGATTTCGCGCTACGGTTTGCGTCCGTCCGGCGATTCGAAAATCTTGCCTCGGCTGCTGTCTGCAACGAGAATCCAGGTCGTATCCATCGGCTTGCCCTTCGTCTATTCGTACGCGATCGTGTTGGCGGCTCGACGCGGGATATTCGGCCGGCCTTCCATGTTTGATTCGCTGTAATCGTACCGCATGGCGTTGTCCGGTTCGAGCGCGTTGGCAGTGCTGGCTTCGGTCACTCCGCGAACAGATAGCCGCGGCTGTCGTCGAGAAAATGCGGACCGGTATCGGCGCGCACAGCGGTGCCGACGCCTTCGGCCGTCAACACTTCGAGCAGCAGCGCGCTGGGCACGCCGCCGTCGATGATATGCACCGAGCGCACGCCTTCGCGCACCGCGCGCAACGCTGCCGTGACGCGCGGCCGCATTCCGCCTTCGATGATGCCATCGCGCAGCAGTGCGTCGGCCTCGCTTGCCGTGAGAATGTACGCGAGCCTGCCGGTGCGGTCGCGAACGCCCGGCACGTTGGTCATCAGGATCAGCTTTTCCGCCTCCAGCGTCCGCGCCAGACGGCCGGCGAGCAAATCGGAATTGATGTGATACGCGGTCCCGTCGGCGCCCACGCCGATGGGCATGATCACCGGGATGAAGTTGCGCGAGAGCAGCAGGTGGATGAGATCGACGTCGATGCTCTCGATGTCGCCGACGAAGCCGAGCTCCGGCTCCGCGATGCCCGGATCCGCGGGGGGCAACGTCATCTGGAGGGCATGGATGAAACGCCCATCCTGTCCGTTCAGGCCCACTGCCCGGCCGCCCTGGGTGTTGATGAGTCCGGTCAGCTCCTGATTGAGCTCGTCGAGCGCCATCTCGACAACGGTCAGCGTCCGCTCGTCGGTCACGCGCAGTCCGCGGTGCCTCCGGCTTTCCATGCCCATCTGGCGCATGAGCGCGTCGATACGCCAGCCACCGCCGTGCACGACGATGGGCTTCATTCCCACCGAGCGCAGCAACGCCACGTCGTGCGCGAAACCCGCCTTGAGCGCCGGATCGGCCATCGCATTGCCGCCGAAGCGGATCACCAGCGTCTTGCCGTGATACGCGCGGATGTACGGCAGCGCTTCCGCGAGGATGCGGGCTTTGGGATTGGCAGCCACTGGCCGGGATTATAATGCCTAGGATAGTCGACGCTAACGGTTCGAGCCTCGAGGGCGCGATGTCCCGAATGCACAAGCGGCCGCGACCCAAGTAATCGACGCGTCGGACACGATGCATAACGACTGGACCGCCTTTACGCCATGGTCCGCCGCGATCGGCGGCGTGATCATCGGCGTCGCCGCAGCGCTGCTGGTGCTGGTGAACGGCCGGATCGCCGGCATCAGCGGCATCGTCGGTGGACTCCTGCGACCGGCGCCGGGCGATGTCGCGTGGCGGCTGGCCTTTGTCGCGGGCCTGGTCGCGGCGCCGATGGGCTACGCGATCATCGCCGCGCTGCCGCCGGTCGTCATCGAGGCGAGTTATCCGACGTTGATCGTCGCCGGGTTGCTGGTCGGCATCGGCACCCGGTATGGCGCTGGCTGTACCAGCGGCCACGGCGTATGCGGCGTTTCACGGCTGTCGCCGCGTTCGATCGTCGCTACGCTTTCATTCATGGCGGCGGGATTCGTGACGGTGTTCGTCGTGCGACATATTCTCGGAATCTGAGGGTCGCCATGTATGCATGTGGCGCATTCCTTGCCGGACTGGTTTTCGGCGTCGGGCTCCTCGTGTCGGGGATGGTCAATCCGGCCAAGGTCCTTGGTTTCCTCGATCTCGCGGGGCCCTGGGATCCCTCGCTCGCATTGGTGATGGCCGGCGCGGTCGCCGTCGGCGCTGTCGCGTTTGCGTTCGCGGGCCGGCGCGCTGCGACGTTGCTCGGCGCGCCGCTGAGCCTCCCCAAGGCGGGCCGGATCGACGGCAGGCTCGTGCTCGGAAGCCTCGCGTTCGGCGTCGGCTGGGGACTCGCGGGCTTCTGTCCCGGGCCCGCGCTGGTTGCACTCGGCGCGGCCAAGGTCAAGGCGCTCGCGTTCGTCGCCGCCATGCTCGCGGGGATGTTGATCTTCGAAGTCGCCGAGCGCGCGCGAGCGAACGGATCGGACGCGCGGCAAACGGGTTCCAGCGCATGACCTCGCGCAGCCCGAGACGCGCCGGCGCCGATGAGGGGCGACACCGATGCTGATCTTCCGCCAGCTTTTCGACCCGCAGTCGTCAACCTATTCGTACTTGCTGGGCGACAGTCGCGCGCGCGAGGCGGTGTTGATCGATCCCGTGTTCGAGCAGGCACGGCGGGACGCCGCGCTCGTTTCCGAGCTGGGCCTCACGCTCCTCGCCACGCTCGAGACGCACGTCCATGCGGACCACATCACCGGGGCGTGGTTGCTGAAACGGCAATTCGGCAGCGCGATCGGGCTCTCCGCGGCGAGCGGCGCCGAAGGCGCCGACCGCTATCTTGCGCATGGCGACCGCGTCACGTTCGGTGCCCGCTATCTCGAGACCCGCGCCACGCCCGGCCACACGCACGGCTGCGTCACCTATGTACTCGACGATGAAAGCATGGCCTTCACCGGCGATTGCCTGCTGATCCGCGGTAGCGGCCGCACCGATTTCCAGCAGGGGGACCCGCGCGTGATGTACCGCTCGGTTCGCAGCCAGATCCTGACGCTGCCGCCGGCCTGCCTGCTCTATCCCGCGCACGATTACCGCGGCCTCACGGTGACGAGCGTCGCCGAAGAGCGCCGCTTTAATCCGCGGCTCGGCGGCGAGATCGGGGAATCCGATTTCGTCGGCTACATGAACAATCTCGGCCTGCCGCATCCGAAACTGATCGACATCGCGGTGCCGGCGAATCTTCGCTGCGGTCGTCCCGAGAAGGACACCGCGCTGCCCGCGGAGCCCGGCTGGGCGCCCTTGACATTTACCTTCGCGGGCATCTGGGAGATCCAACCCGACGCGCTCGAGGAAAACGCGGCCAACATTCAGATCGTCGACGTGCGCGAGTCCGACGAATATCACGGCCCGCTCGGGCGCATTCACGGCGCGAAGCTGATTCCGCTCGGGCAGCTCGCCACTCGCGCGGGCGAGCTTGCGCGCGACCGTCCCGTCGTCGCCGTGTGCCGTTCGGGCGCGCGCTCGGCGCAAGCCTCGGTCATGCTGCAGCACGCGGGCTTTACCGGCGTCGCCAACCTCGCGGGCGGCATGCTGCGCTGGCGCGCCGAGGGCTATCCGGTCGAAGGCGGCAAGGCCTGAATCCGACAGGTCGGACGCCGTCCGACATAGAAATAGCGCTTCTCCGATTTCGCTGTTCTGAATCGTCAGGCAGACTGGCTTGGTCTGTGCAGGCGATGTAACGCTATCGGAGGGCATGATGAAATCGCTACCGTTCAAGCTGTTGGCGCTAGCCGCCATGCTTGCAATCCAGGTACCGGCAGTCGCGCAAACCAATGGCGACACTGCGGCGTCGGCGCCCGGAACCTCGAAGCAGGCCGAATACGACTGCTCGGGCATGACCTGGACCGCGCGCGACAACTGTCTCAAGCTCAATGCCGACAATGCGCGAGCGGGCTCGCGACCGGTCGACAATAACCCGCGCGGCGCGACACACGATTGCAGCGGCATGATCGGCGCTGCACTCGAGACATGCCGGAAGCTCAATGGCCAGGCCGGCGAGATACAGCCGGCCGGAAATCTCGAAAACCAATCGACGGAGAAACCATGATCAGACAGTATCGCCCCCTGCTGGGCGCAGCCATCGCCCTGCTCGCCACGGGCGTCGTTGCAGGCGAGCTCACGCTGTACGAAGGAGAAAATTTC
>VBCS01000369.1 GCA_005888955.1 Betaproteobacteria bacterium | reverse complement strand
GTTGTTCAACGTTTTTCCTTCAGGCGCCTCAGGGCGCCGACTACATTAACGATTCTAGCAGGATGCGGGCCAACGCCCTCGCTACGCCGGACGAAAGCCCTTACCGACCAGGAAAACCTCCCGGCTGCGGTCTCTCGAGGCCTTGGGCTTGCGCGCATGGACTTTGTCGAACCGCGCCCGGAAGGCGCCCTGCAGCTCGGCAAAACCCTCTCCCTGGAAGGCTTTGACGACCAGATCGCCCCCGGGTTGCAGCCACGCCGACGAAAACTCGAGCGCCAGCTCACCCAGATATACGCTCCTCGCCTGGTCCGCGGATTCGATACCGCTGATATTGGGCGCCAGATCGGAGAGCACAAGATCGACTTTGTGCCCCGCGAGCGCCGCTTCCAGCGCCTCGAGCGTCGCCTTCTCCCGAAAATCGCCCTGGACGAAGGCGACACCGGCGATCGGCTCCAAGGGCAGCAAGTCGAGCGCCATGATCCGGCCCCGGGGCCCGAGCTGCTCGCGCAGCACTTGGCACCAGCTCCCCGGCGCGGCGCCCAGGTCGACGACGGACATGCCCGGCCGGAGGAGCTTGTCCCTGGCGGCCAGCTCGATCAGCTTGAAGGCGGCGCGCGACCGGTAGCCCAGCCGCTGCGCCTCATGCACCCAGTGGTCCGAAACGTGCTCATGCATCCAGGCCTTGCCGAATTTGTGCTTTTTACCGGCGGGGTTCAGCGATTTGGTGCGGGCGCGCATACCCGGGATTGTAGAAAGGAAATGCCCATGAAGACATACAACGTGACCGTCCCCGAAATCGCCATCGTCGCCGCTACCCGCGGCATCGGGGGCGTCGGCGCCGGCCTCCTTCTCGCCGGATTGCTTCGCCCGGATACACGGCGCACACTCGGCTGGACGCTGCTCGCCATCGGCGCGCTGACGACGATTCCGATCGCGATGGCGCTCTTCGGCAAGCGGGAACATCCCGCATTGGAAGGCTGAGCGACAAGTCAGCCCAAGGGGGAAACGTATGAGCGGCACAAAAATACTGGGGATCGTGCTCCTGGTGGGCGGCCTTCTGGGCCTGTTCTATGGCCACTTCGAGTACACCAAGGAAACACACGAGGGCCAGTTCGGGCCATTCAGTTTTTCGGTCGCCGAAAAGGAGACCGCCGTCATTCCGAGCTGGGTCAGCCTCGGGGTGATGGTCGCCGGGGTCGTGCTACTTGTTGCCGGACGCAAATAGCCACGCTCAGCGGCCATCGAGCGGACTGACGACGCCACGTCCGCCACGATTGAGGACGTGCGTGTAGATCATCGTCGTGTTGACGTCTGCGTGGCCCAACAGTTCCTGCACGGTGCGGATGTCGTAGCCTGATTCGAGCAGGTGCGTGGCGAAGGAGTGCCGCAGCGTATGCGGCGATACGGGCTTTGCGATCCCGGCCCTTGCGGCAGCTGCCTTCAATCGGCGCTGAATCATCTTCTCGTCGAGATGGTGGCGGCGCTCGTTCCCGCTGCGGGGATCGATCGAATACGAACGGGCCACGAACACATATTGCCAATGCCATTCGGCGCCGGCGTTCGGGTATTTGCGACCGAGCGCAGCAGGCAGGTAAACGAACGACGGTCCGCCTTCGCTGTCCGCGTCAAAAAGCTCGCGGCGCCGCGTAAGGTGCGCGTGCAGCGGCTCCAGCGCGGCATCCGGCAACACCGTCACGCGATCCTTGGCGCCCTTGCCATCGCGAACGGTGATTACGCGCTTTTCGAAGTCGACGTCCTTGACTCTAAGACGTACGGCCTCCATCAGGCGCATACCGGTCCCGTACAGCAAGCGACAGACGAGCGCGGGCGTGTCGTCCATTTGGGCGAGAACGCGCTGCACTTCGCGACGCGTGAGCACGGTCGGGAGGCGCTGCGGCTTCTTCGCTCGTGTGATGCCGTCGAGCCATGGGAGCTCCACGTTGAGCACGTCGCGATAGAGGAACAACAGCGCCGATAGCGCTTGACTCTGTGTGCTCGCCGAAACATTGCGCTCGACGGCAAGCGATGTCAGAAACGCTTCGACTTCTGCCGCGCCCAGGGAAATTGGATGGCGTTTGCCGTGAAAGAGGATGAAACGACGTACCCAGTCCGCGTATGCGCGCTCGGTGCGAATGCTGTAGTGTCGCAAGCGGATGCGCTCGCGTAGCTGGTCGAGCAAGCGTGGTGTAGTCGTGCCGGCAGGCGACGATGG
>VBCS01000368.1 GCA_005888955.1 Betaproteobacteria bacterium | reverse complement strand
CGGTTCCCACGCTTCAGGGGCGGGCGTGGGGGTCAGGCGGGAGGTAGTCTCTTTCCACATGGACATGACGTTGTCCTATCGAGAGGGGGGTTGCAAGGCTAACGCCAAAACAAGGCGGAAGCAATGAGTACGTCACTAGTCTCGAAGCGTCTCCAAGCCCATCCGCTGCAGGAACGGCTGCCAGCGCGGATCGGTATGCAGCGGCTGCAGGAACCGGTCCGTTGCCGTAAACATCACGCCGGGATCGCGCTGCGCGAAGGCTCGCTCGAGCCACTCGAACGCCTTCTCGACATCGCCCCGGTAAGCATGCACCTCGGCGACCTGATACGCCGCTGTCCAGCCAAAGCCGTCGATCAGCGTCTGCAACGCGGCCTCCGATTCCGCCGCGCGCCCCTGCGCGTGCCGGATCATCGCAAGTGCCACGTTGCGGAAGACGTCGTGCGATTCGGCCTCGGCCAGCGCCACCGCTTCCTCATTGCGGCCCTGCATCAGGCGTGTGATCGCCAGAAACGCGTGGGCCAGGCCGGCATTCGGGGCGAGGTCGATCGCGAGCCGGAAGGCCGCCGCCGCGTCGTCGATGCGATCCGCCATCACGTAAATCAGCGCGGCCTGGCGATGCGTGCGCGCTGAAAGCGGGTCGAGCGCGATTGCCCTGCGGATCAGCTCAAGTGCCTCGTCGAGCCGGCCCAGCACCCTTGCATGTCCGGCTGCCGCACGCAGCGCGTGGGCATCGCCGGGTGCGAGCTCGAGCGCGCGCCGGAACGATGCGCCCGCGGCCGCCCATTTCCAGTCGTGGCCCTCGAGAATGAGGCCGAGCTCGATGTGGGCTTCGACGAGATCCGGAGCCAGGCGCAGCGCGTGCTGCGCGGCATCGCGGGCGCGCTCGTAGCCTTCGTCGATGGGCGCAAAACCGTAACCCGCCTGCAGCTGGTGCACGCGCGACAGCCCCGCCCATGCCAACGCAAAATTCGGATCGATCGCCAGCGCCCGCTGGAACAGCTCGATCGCTTTGTCGGTGTCCACCTGCGTGATCCGCTCGCCGAAGAACTTTCCCTGCAGGTAGAGCTGAAAGGCTTCGGGGTTGTCGCCGCGGCCCGTGGCGGCCTGGCGCACTTCGGCTGCGGCGGTCTTGACCGCTGCGGTCTCGGCCGGCTCTCCCAGCAACGCCGCGCGAAGCTCCTTCACCACCGACTGCGCGATGTCGTCCTGCACGGCGAAGATGTCTTCGAGCTCGCGGTCGTAGGTCTCCGACCAGAGGTGCGAATCCGACGCGACCTCGATGAGCTGCGCGGTGATGCGCACGCGCTTGCCGGATTTGCGCACGCTGCCTTCGAGCACCGTGGCCACGTTGAGCTTCTGCGCAACCGTCGGAATGTCGACGTCCTTGCCCTTGAACGAGAACGCGGAGGTCCGCGATGCGACGCGGAGTCCCCGGATCTTCGTCAGCACGTTCAATAGCTCTTCGGACAACCCGTCGGCGAAGTACTCGTTGTCCTCGTCGCGGCTCATGTTGATGAACGGCAGCACGGCGATCGAAGGCGTTTCCTGGTCGCGCGGCGCAGCCTGCGACTTGAGCGGCGGAAAGCTCTGCGGCAGGTCCGGATGGCAGAGCTGGAATACGGCCTCGGGTCGCCCGAGGTCCTTCAGGCCATGCGCACCGAGCGCCTTGACGCTCGCGAGCGGCGGCAGGTGATCGCGGCAGAGGTCGTGCGTCGATTCCGAGAGGAGCGTCTGGCCGCCGTGGCCGGCCGCGAGCAAGCGTGCGACCCGGTTGAGCGGCGCGCCGAAGTAGTCGCCGTCGCGCATATCGACTGCGCCCGAATGAAGCGCCATTCGTACGCGGAGCTTCGCCGCTTCGGGCCACGGCTCGCGATGGAGCGCGCGCTGCGCCTCGAGCGCCGCGGCGAGCGCGTCGGCCGCCGTGTGGAACGCCGCGCAAAACGCGTCACCGCCGGTCTTGAAGACGTGGCCCTTGTGATCGTCGATGCAATGGCGGAGCAGCGCATCGTGACGGGCGAGCGCCGCGCGCATCGCCTCGGCGTGCGCTTCCCACAGACGCGTGCTGCCCTCGATGTCGGTGAACAGCAGCGTGACGGTGCCGGTCGGAAGGTCTGCCATCGGGTGGTTGCCGCCCGGAGGAGCGGGCTACGCGAATGATACCCGGGGGAGGGTTTCGTAGGGCCGAATTCATTCGGCCGCGGCGTGGTAGGACCCAAGCGTGCGAATGAATTCGCACCTACGAAAAGCGGCGGCCATCGCTGCGGCTCACGCCGACACGGAGCCGTCCTCTCGCCCGGATCAGCTGGCCGCCATGCTCGCCCGCAGCGCTTCGACGCGGATCTCTTCAGTGAGGCGCGCTTTCAGCGCCGAGAACGCCGGCGCAGTCTTGACGGTGTAGTGGCGCGGGTGGGGGAGGTCGACTGTCATCTCGGACTTGATGCGTCCAGGTCGTGCGGTCATCACTGCCACGCGGCCGGCAACGAAGATCGCCTCGTCGATGTCGTGCGTTACGAAGAGCACGGTCTTCTTCTCCGCCTCCCAGATTCCGAGCAGAAGCTCCTGCATGAGCCCCCGCGTCTGGTTGTCGAGCGCGCCGAA
>VBCS01000371.1 GCA_005888955.1 Betaproteobacteria bacterium | reverse complement strand
GGCGTGTGGCCCGCGGATGCGATCGCGAGGGCATGGGCGCGCTCGGTGGCAGCGGAAATGCATTCGGGCTTTGCACGGCTCCGCGACGAGTTTGGCATGAACGTGAAGTTGCGATCGTCCAAATCGCCGTCGGTCGCGGTTGCCGCGGAAATCTCGCGCATCGTCGAGTTGTGGCGGGAAGGGCGCGAGCGGTTCGGACGCGACGGCGATTTTCTTTGCGGCGCGTTCACCGCCGTCGACGCCTTCTGGTGCCCGGTCGCATTCCGCTTCCAGAGCTACGGCGTCGCGCTCGACGGCACGGCTGCAGCCTATGGTCGCGCTTTGCTCGAGTTGCCGGCGATGCGGCAATGGGCGGTGGACGCGGCGAGCGAAACCGAGCGCATTCCCGGCCTCGAACAGGGCCTGCAAGCGCAACAGCAATGAGCCCTCGCGGAGCGGACGGGAGCGAAGTCCTCGCCGGCTGGCGGGACCGCGTCAAAAACGCGGCCGCTGCGGGAACGCTGCTGCGCCTCGTCGGCGGAGGCACCAAGGATTTCTACGGACAGGAGCTCATTGGCGAGCGCTTCGATACAACCACCTATGCCGGCATCGTCGATTACGATCCGACCGAGCTGGTGATCACCGCCCGCTGCGGGACGCCGCTTGCGGACGTCGAACGGACGCTCTCCGAGGGCGGCCAGATGCTCGGCTTCGAGCCCCCGCGATTCGGCGACGCGGCCACGCTCGGCGGATGCATCGCGGCGGGGCTCGCGGGGCCGCGGCGCCCCTACGCCGGGGCCATACGCGATCTCGTGCTCGGCGTGCGGCTGCTCGACGGCCGCGGCGAGGACCTTTCCTTTGGCGGCCGGGTCATGAAAAACGTCGCCGGATTCGACGTGTCGCGGGTCGTCGCCGGATCGCTGGGCACGCTGGGCATCGTCCTCGAAGCCTCGCTCAAGTGTCTGCCGTTGCCCAAGGTTGAGGCGTCGCGCGTCCTCGAGCTTACCGCCGGCCAGGCGATCCAGCGGATGAACGAGTGGGGCGGGAGACCGTTGCCGCTTACGGCGACCTGTTATTGCGACGGACGTCTGCACGCCCGGTTTGCCGGCGCCGAAAGCGCCGTCGCCGCTGCATTGCGCGACATCGGCGGGACGCCGCTGGAGGAGGCAGACGCTTTCTGGTCATCGCTCCGCGAGCAGCGACACCCGTTCTTCGCCGATCGCGAGCGCGATACGCCGCTTTGGCGGCTGTCCGTTCGCGCGACTGCGCCATTTATCGATCTCGGCGGTCCGCAATTGCTCGAGTGGGGCGGGGCGTTAAGATGGTTGAAGGCGAACGGAGAGGCCGCTGCGGTTCGGTTGCGCGCTTGGGCGCGGCAGCAGGGAGGCCACGCGACGCTGTTCCGCGCCGCGGACAAGTCCCCGGGCGTATTCCAGCGGCCCGCCGAGCCCCTGATGGCGATCCAGCGCGAGCTCAAAGCCGCATTCGATCCCCAAGGAATCTTCAATCGGCATCGGATGTACGTCGATTTTTGAGGTTGCCGCGCTTGGAAGCCCACCTCGCCGATTTCATAAAGGATACCGCGGAGGGACGCGAAGCCGAAGCGATCCTGCGTACCTGCGTACACTGCGGTTTCTGCACGGCGACGTGTCCGACGTATCAGTTGCTGGGCGACGAGCTCGATGGCCCTCGCGGACGCATCTATCTGATCAAGCAGATGCTCGAGGGCAGCGCGGTCACCGCCAAGACGCAGCTCCATCTCGATCGCTGCCTGACCTGTCGTGCCTGCGAGACCACGTGTCCTTCCGGCGTGCGCTATGGCCGGCTGGTCGATATCGGACGCCACCTCGTCGAGGAGCGCGTGCCGCGCCCGGCGCGAGATCGCGCCCGGCGCTGGCTGTTGCGCAAGGGCCTGCTGTCACGGCCGCTTCTTGCGCTGGCGGTTGCGACCGGCCGCCTGGCGCGGCCGTTGCTGCCGCGCTCGTTGGCGCAGAAGCTGCCGCGGACGCGCGCTGCAGGGACATGGCCGCCGGCGCGTCATGCGCGGACGATGCTCGCGTTGCACGGTTGCGTGCAGCCGACGCTGGCGCCCTCGATCGATGCGGCGATGGCCCGTGTGCTCGATCGCATCGGCATCTCGCTCATCCGCGTCGCGGGCTCCGGCTGCTGTGGCGCGCTCAGCCATCACCTCGCGGCACCCGCCGAGACGCACCGGCTGATCCGCGCGAATATCGACGCCTGGTGGCCAAAGATCGAAAGCGGCGCCGAGGCTGTCGTCGTCACCGCCAGCGGCTGCGGCGTGCTCGTCAAGGAGTACGGCGACCTGCTCCGCGACGATCCGGCGTACGCCGACCGAGCGCGCCGCATCGCTCTGCTCGCGCGCGATCCGGTCGAAATCGTCGCCGCCGAATGGAAGCGGCTCGCGCCGCTCGTGACCATGGATCGCGGCGCGCAGCGCGTCGCCTTCCATGCACCGTGCACGCTCCAGCATGGATTGAGGCTGGCAGGCCGTGTCGAAGAGATCCTGGAAGCGTTGGGCCTCGAGTTGACGGCAGTCGCCGACGCGCATCTGTGCTGCGGCTCCGCGGGTACGTATTCGATCTTGCAAGCGGCGCTTGCCGAAGAGCTCCGGACCAACAAGCTGCGCGCGCTGGAAGCGAACCAACCCGACGTCATCGCCACCGCGAACATCGGGTGCCTGCTTCATCTCGCCGCCGGCACGCAGCGGCCGGTG
>VBCS01000367.1 GCA_005888955.1 Betaproteobacteria bacterium | reverse complement strand
TCCATTCGAATCGCAGTCCGGTCGATGGCGAAGTGAAGGCCCGGTGGTATCACGAGGGCGGGTTTTTCAATGCCGCTCTGGACAAGTCCTCGCTCGAGAACGAGCGCAATGCGCTGCACATCGCGAGAGCCGACGGCGTCGACGTCGTCTGCGTGCAGATTGCCGGACTGATCGCGCGGCGCATCCTGTGTTACGTCGGGACCGGCGATCGCCTCAAGCGCGGGCAGCGTTTTGGTTTCATCCGTTTCGGCTCGCGGGTCGACGTCTATTTGCCGCCGAATGCGATGCCCAAAGTCGCGGTGGGCGACGCCGTGTACGCGACGACGACTATCCTTGCCGAGAGTTGAGTCGGCTTACGGCGGCGTTGTCTTGCCGGTAGGTAGCTGCTAGGCTAGTTCACATGGGGGACTATCAGCAGGAGCGGGCTCTCGCCAAGAACCGCATTCGCCGCCGCGGCATCTATCTGCTGCCCAATCTGTTCACGACCGCGGCGCTGTTCGCCGGCTTCTACGCCATCGTCCAGGCGATGAACGGCCGCTTCGACCATGCCGCGATCGCGATCTTCGTCGCGATGGTGCTCGATGGGCTCGATGGCCGCGTCGCGCGGCTCACCAAGACGCAGAGCGCGTTCGGCGCCGAGTACGACAGCCTCTCGGACATGGTTTGTTTCAGCGCAGCGCCCGCATTGGTCGTCTACGAGTGGGCGCTGCTGAGTATGAAGAACTGGGGCTGGTTCGCCGCATTCGTCTATTGCGTCTGCGCGGCGCTACGGCTGGCGCGCTTCAACACCATGCTCGAGGTTGCCGACAAGCGCTATTTCCAGGGGCTGCCCAGCCCTTCGGCGGCGGCGCTGGTCGCCGGTTTCGTGTGGATCATGGACGATAACGCGATCGATCCGGACAGCGTGCGCTGGTGGGCATGGGCGGTGACCGTGTTCGCGGGCCTCACCATGGTCAGCAACTTCAAGTACTACAGCTTCAAAACTATTAATCTGCGACGCAGCGTTCCGTTCGTTGTCGTCTTCTTGATCGCGCTGTTCTTCGTGCTGGTGAGCGTCCAACCGGCGATCGTGTTGTTCGCCGGGTTCGTCGCTTATGCGCTGTCGGGCTATGTCTGGTCGGCTTGGCTGGCGCTCAAGCGCCGGCGCGGTTGACGTCGGGCCGACGGAGTCGGCGAGGCAGTTGCGCGCGGGAGCCGATCCGGCTATAGTTCCTCCCATGAGCAGCCCACGCGAAAGCAATCTTCTCTCGCGTCCCCTTTCGATCGCCGGTCTCGGCGGTCTGCTGCTGCTGCGCCCCGCGCGCAGATAATCGACCCCACCCCTTTGTTGTGCGCGCCCGCCGAAGCAACGCGGCGGGAGGAACTACAGTAGACCCAGCTCGTAGGAGCCGATCATGCCAGACCACTTGATCATTTTCGATACGACCCTGCGCGACGGCGAGCAGAGCCCCGGGGCGTCGATGACCCGTGAGGAAAAGATGCGCATCGCCAAGCAACTCGAACGCCTGAAGGCCGACGTGATCGAGGCAGGATTCCCCGCTTCGTCGAACGGTGACTTCGAGGCGGTGCGGGCGAAGGACATCCGGCGCGCCGGCGACGCGCTCAAAGGCGCCCACTCGGGCCGGGTACATACCTTTATCGCGAGCTCGCCCATTCACATGCAGATGAAGCTGCGTATGACGCCCGATCAGGTCCTCGAGCAGGCGATCAAGTCGGTCCGCTTGGCCCGTGAGTACACGGAGGACGTCGAGTTTTCCCCCGAAGATGCGGGCCGGTCGGAGCCGGACTTCCTGTGCCGTCTCGTCGAAGCGGCGATCAACGCCGGCGCGACGACGATCAACATTCCGGACACCGTCGGCTACACGATGCCGTGGCAGTTCGGAGCGCTGATCAAGACCCTGCGCGAGCGTATTCCGAACTCGGACAAGGCCGTATGGTCCGTGCACTGTCACAATGACCTGGGCATGGCGGTCGCCAACTCGCTTTCCGCGGTGATGAACGGCGCGCGGCAGGTCGAGTGCACGATCAACGGCCTGGGCGAGCGCGCGGGCAATGCGTCGCTCGAAGAGATTGTCATGGCCGTCAAGACGCGCAAGGACGTCTTCCCGTGCACCACACGGATCGACACGACACAGATCGTCGCGGCGTCGAAGCTCGTCTCCAGCATCACCGGGTTTCCGGTGCAACCGAACAAGGCGATCGTCGGCGCGAACGCGTTCGCGCATGAATCCGGCATCCACCAGGACGGCGTGCTCAAGCACCGCGAAACCTATGAGATCATGCGCGCGGAAGACGTCGGCTGGGGCGCCAACAAGCTGGTGCTGGGCAAGCTCTCCGGCCGCAATGCCTTCAAGACGCGGCTCGCGGAGCTCGGCATCGATCTGGGCACCGAGGAGGCGGTCAATCATGCGTTCGCGCGCTTCAAGGAGCTTGCCGACAAGAAGGGCGAGGTCTTCGACGAAGACCTTCATGCGCTGGTCTCCGACGAGCAGGTAACGCCGGAGGGCGAGCACTACAAGCTCGTCGCGCTGAAAGTCGTCTCGGAAACGGGCGAGGTGCCGCAGGCGGAGGTCACGCTGGTGGCCGGGGACAACGAGCATAGCGTGCACACCCGCGGCGACGGGCCGATCGACGCGACATTCCGCGCGATCGAGCAGATGGTGCACTCTAGGGCGAAGATGATTCTCTATTCGGTCAATGCGATCACCACCGGCACCGACGCGCAGGGCGAAGTCACGGTGCGACTGGACCGCGACGGCCGTATCGTCAACGGCCTGGGTGCGGACACCGACATCCTTGTCGCCTCCGCCAAGGCCTACATCAATGCCTTGAACAAGCTGCACAGCAAGCAGGAGCGTTTGAACCCTCAGCTAGCCGCGTGATCCCGAGCGGCGCGGGAAGCTCATGACGAACGGGCGGCCATTCGCGGAGCTCGGCGACCAGGCAGCGCTGCCCGCGACGGTCGGCGTAGGCGGAAGCGATCTCCCGGTCTGGCCTCAGGCACAGGCGGTCGAGGCTCTGTCGGCGCCGCTGATGGCGGCAACGAGGTTCGCCGATTTCGACGCGCTCCACCCGGCACTGATCGATGCCGTCTTGACCGCGGAGCGCGATCCGCGCTGGCGCGCGGTGCTGGTGCTGGAAAAAGCCGGTATGCCGGGCGCGCCGGTGTTTCGAGGCGGCTGTGGCACCAAGGTGCGCA
>VBCS01000366.1:3647-3897 GCA_005888955.1 Betaproteobacteria bacterium | reverse complement strand
GCCTGCTCGGTCGGGCCGAACTACGTGCGCCCGCCCCTCGAGACGCCCTCAGCGTACAAGGAAGCGCAAGGTTGGAAGCAGGCCGAGCCGCGCGATGAGCAGTCTCGGGGGAATTGGTGGGAGGTGTTCAACGATGGAGAGCTCGACGCGCTGGTGACGCAAGTCGCGATCACCAACCAGACGATCAAGGCGGCCGAGGCGCGCGTCCGCGAGGCACAAGCGTTGACACAGCAAGCGCGCGCAGCTTTTT
>VBCS01000366.1:0-3579 GCA_005888955.1 Betaproteobacteria bacterium | reverse complement strand
CGACATCAACTGGGAGATCGATCTGTGGGGCCGCGTGCGGCGCACGGTGGAGGCGAGTGAGGCGACGGCAGAAGCCAGCGCCGCCGATCTCGAATCGGCAAAGCTTTCCGCGCAGGCGCAGCTCGCTGAGGATTATTTTCTGCTGCGGGCGCAGGACGCGCAAGTTCGCCTCCTCAACGACACGGTCGCCGCATACGAGAGATCGCTGCAACTCACGCGCAACCAGTATGCAGTCGGCGTAGTAGGGCGCGCGGACGTGGCCCAGGCGGAAACTCAGCTCAAGTCCACCCAGGCGCAGGCGATCGACGCAACCGTTCAGCGCGCGCAGCTCGAACACGCCATCGCGATTCTCATCGGCAAGCCGCCCGCGGAATTCTCGCTCGCTGCCGAGACCGTGCCGACGGTATTTCCGGTCATCCCGGTCGAGCTTCCTTCGGAGCTCCTGGAACGCCGTCCGGATATCGCCGCCGCGGAGCGACGCGCGGCGGCCGCGAACGCGCAGATCGGCGTCGCCGAGTCTGCATTCTTTCCCTCGCTCACGCTGTCGGCGACGGGCGGCTTCCAGAGCTCGGTGTTGTCCCAGCTTTTCTCGCTGCCGAGCCGCTACTGGTCGCTCGGTCCGGCACTGGCGCAGATCATTTTCGACGCCGGACTGCGCCGTGCGCAGACCGCTCAGGCGATTGCGACCTACGACGAGAACGTGGCCAATTACCGGCAGACCGTTCTCACCGGATTTCAGGAGGTCGAGGACAATCTGGCGGCGCTCAAGATTCTCGAGCAGGAAGCCGCCGTTCAGGACGAGGCCGTCAAAGCCGCGCGGGAATCGCTTGCCATCGTCCTGAATCAATATCGGGCGGGAACGGCAAACTATCTGGCCGTCGTGGTCATTCAGGCCGCGGCGCTTAACAACGAGCGCACGGCGATCAGCATCCTGGGCCGACGGCTTACGGCGAGTGTCGCCCTGATCAAGGCGTTGGGCGGAGGCTGGAAGGAAGCTCCGGCCGCGGCCGCCGATGGAGAACCCGGGCGGAGAGGCTGATTCTCGAAGCGTCCTGGCGCATCGCCCGCGTCCGATGACAGCGCATCCGGCCGCATGGTTACCCGCCGCCAAAGGCCTCGCGATCGGGCTCGCGGCGGCGCTCGTTTGCGTCGTCGTACACGCACCGCTGCCATGGATGATCGGACCGCTGGGCGCCGTTGCCGCCTGCCGATCCGCCGGAATCGAATGCGCGGCGCCCGCGGGCGGGCGGCAGGCAGGCCAATGGATCATCGGCACAGCGCTCGGTCTGTATTTCACGCCGCTGGTCGCCGAATTCGTGACCCGCATGTAGTGGTTGCTCCTTTTTGCGGCCGTGTTCGCGCTGGCCCTGGGGTATTTCTGCGGCTATCTCGTCGCACGTCTCGCGGGAATCGATCGGACCACTGCGGTTTTTGCCAGCGTGCCCGGGGGCGCGGCGGAAATGTCGGTGCTCGGCGAACGTTACGGCGCGCGCGTCGACGAAGTTGCGGCCGCCCAGTCGCTGCGGTTGATGCTCGTCGTGGTGGTGATACCCTGGGTCTTTGCGGCGCTGAACGCGCATGGGTCCGATGCGTTTCAACCGGGCACGACGGAAGTCGACGGCATCGGCCTGGCCGCCCTGCTCGCATGCACGCTGGCCGGCGGACTGGTGCTGCAGCGGCTCGGTGTGGCAAATGCATTCGTGCTGGGCGCGCTCGCGGTTGCGATACCTCTCACGGTGGCGGAAGTCAATTTGTCGGCCGTTCCGCGCTGGCTCACGAACGCCGCGCAACTGCTGCTCGGCTGCGCGCTCGGCGCCCGCTTCGAGCGCAGTTTTCTCCGCCGCGCGCCGCGTTTCGTCGCCGCCGTCGTCGTGAGCATCGGTGCGGCAATGGCGCTGTCGGCGGTCTTCGGCGTTGCGGTGGCCGCGGCGGCGGGTCTGCATCCCGCGACGCTCGTGCTCGCAACGGCGCCGGGCGGGATTGCGGAGATGTCGATCACCGCCAAGGTGCTCGAGCTTGGCGTTCCCCTCGTCACCGCATTTCACGTCACGCGCGTCGTCCTTCTGCTGACCTGTACTGCACCACTATTCGCGTGGCTGCGGCGCCGGCGGCGCCGCGCACGCTAGCACCGGTCTTCGTTTGCGGCCCAGTGGCCTGACCGGTTTTAGGGGTCCGCATGGCCTTACGGCATGCCACAGGCGCGTGCTAAAGTTATTGACCATTCACCGTCGGCTCGTGGTCGCGTTGCACCGCGTGCCGCATCCGTCTTTCGCATCCTCGTCCAAATCATGAATCAATCCGACTCCAGTTTCGCCGTCGCTGCCGCGGCCGTGGAAGCGCCCGCGTGGGTGCGCCATCCGGGACTCGTCGCGTGGGTGCGGCAGATCGCCGACCGCACACGTCCCGATCGAATCGTCTGGTGCGACGGATCGCGCGAAGAATACGACCGCCTGTGCGCGGAGATGGTCGCTGGCGGCACGTTGATCAGGCTCGATCCGGCGAAACGGCCCGGCAGCTATCTCGCACGGTCCGACCCTTCCGACGTCGCCCGGGTCGAGGACCGCACCTTCATCTGCAGTACGCGCGAAGATGACGCAGGCCCCACCAACAACTGGGTGGCGCCGGACCAAATGCGCGCGACGCTCCAATCGCTATTCGAAGCCAGCATGCGCGGGCGCGCGCTTTACGTCGTCCCGTTCTCCATGGGGCCGCTGGGAAGTCCGATCGCGCATATCGGCGTACAGCTGACCGACAGCCCGTATGTCGTGGCCAGCATGCGCATCATGACGCGCATGGGCCGCGCCGTGGTCGATGCGCTCGGCCGCGACGGAGCCTTCGTCCCCTGTGTGCACTCGGTCGGCGCGCCGCTAATGCCGGACCAAAAGGACGTGCCTTGGCCGTGCAACCACGAGCACAAATACATCGTGCACTTTCCTGAAACGCGCGAGATCTGGAGCTTCGGTTCGGGTTATGGCGGCAACGCGCTGCTGGGCAAAAAGTGCTTCGCGCTGCGCATTGCGTCGGTGATGGGCCGCGATGAGGGCTGGCTCGCCGAGCATATGCTCATCCTGGGCGTCACCTCGCCGCAGGGCGAGAAAACCTACGTGACGGCTGCCTTTCCCAGCGCCTGCGGCAAGACGAACTTCGCCATGTTGATTCCGCCCGATGGTTTCGAAGGCTGGAAGGTGACGACGATAGGTGACGATATCGCCTGGATCAAGCCGGCGGCCGACGGTCGGTTCCACGCGATCAACCCCGAAGCCGGATATTTCGGCGTCGCGCCCGGCACGTCGTACGAGTCGAATCCCAACGCCATGGAGACTCTCAAGGCCAACGTGATTTTCACCAACGTGGCGCTTACCGATGACGGCGATGTGTGGTGGGAAGGCATGACACGCGAGCCGCCGCCGCACCTCACCGATTGGCAGGGCCGATCATGGACTCGGGACTGCGGGCGCAAGGCCGCGCATCCCAATGCACGCTTTACCGTTGCAGCGACGCAATGCCCTTCGCTCGATCCGGAGTGGGACAATCCGGAAGGCGTGCCGATCTCGGCGTTCATCTTCGGCGCGCGGCGCA
>VBCS01000365.1 GCA_005888955.1 Betaproteobacteria bacterium | reverse complement strand
TTGGCCATGACCGGGCCGCGGAACTCGGGGTCCGCAAGTCGCGGCTGCAAGCGTTTGACGAAGGCACGCCGATACGGGCTGGCCAGCCACGGCTCGGCTTCCACATAGTTGATCGGGCGGTCGGCCACGAGCTGCACGCGCGCGACCTGGTATTGCGCGGCACGCGCGGGCAGCGGGTCGCGGAAGTGACGCGGCATCGCCGCGACGAACTTCTGCGGCGCCGCGCCGGCGGTGCCGAACGGTCGGTCGCTCGCGCGGATGGCAAAGTTGCCGCCCTTTACATCATGCGCGGTGCCGTCGGCGCCGGCTTTGCCGGGCTCGATCAGCTTCGCACTCCCACTTTCCACGAACGTTTCCACCGCCTCGGCCTCGGCATGCATGACCGCGATCGCATCGCCTGCGACAATCGTGCCGGCCGGAGAGCGTACGCGCAGCGCGACGCCCGGTGCCTTCGCCGCCAATTTCACCCAGCCGTGTGTCAGATAGATCTCGGCCGGCCCAGGCTGCTTGCCCTCGCGCGTTCCCGCGCCGACCACGAGGGCTTCCGCCGGCCCGGTTATGTTCACGATCGGTCCGGCGACGAGCTCGACCTGCACCTGCGCGCGATCCGCTACATCGATGACGTCGCTATCCTGAACACGCGCGCCTTCGACGAGCTTGTACCAGCTCACTGCGCGCAGCACGCGGACATTCCCGTCCAGCACCGTCACTACTCCCACGTCCGCGCCGTAACAGAGCGCGGACGCGAGAAAGAAACAGCATCCGGAAAGCCAGGTCGTTTTCATCGAGGGGCGCTGTATGATTACTCGCCAGAACGGCGGTGCGCAGTCGATACTAGGCCGCGCACTCGGCGACTGTCAACGTGAATATTCCCCGGCGCCCTGCGGGGCCTTATACTTGACCGTCTCGCCATGGATAAAGCGCAGCAGAATCTCGCCATCCTGTTCGCCGATATCAGCGGCAGCGCGAAGCTCTACGAGAATCTCGGCGACGTGGAGGCGCTCGCGACGATCGAGCGTTGCCTCGCGATTATTCGCCAGGCTTGCATCGACAGCGGCGGACGTGTCGTCAAGACCATCGGCGACGAAGTGATGGCCGTCTTTCCCGCCGCGGATGGCGCGGCGCGCGCCGCGACCGACATGCAGGCGCGCATCTCCGCGCAGCGAACTTCGCGCGGAACGGGGCTCGCCATCCACGTCGGCTTCAACTACGGCCCGGTGCTCGAGGAAGGCAACGATGTATTCGGCGATTCGGTCACCGTCGCCGCGCGGCTATCGAACCTGGCCAAGGGTGGACAGGTTTTCACGTCGGCACAGACGGTCGAAGAGCTTCCTCCGGCACTGCGCGCTCGCACGCGCAGCCAGCAAGCCCACACGGTAAAGGGCAAGCAGAAGGACATCGATCTCTTCGAGCTGGTCTGGCAGGAGACCGAGGACGAGCTGACCGCGCTGTCGACACACGTCAAGTTTCGTCCCGCCCGCCTCGCACTCAAGCACGGCGATCATCAAATAGAGCTTTCCGAAGCGGCGCCGACGCTCTCCATCGGCCGCGACCTGCAGAACGATCTGGTGATCGGCGATCGGAAGGCCTCGCGCATGCACGCGCGCATCGAGCGCCGGCGTGACAAGTTCGTGCTGATCGACCACAGCTCCAACGGCACCTACGTCACCGTGCAAGGCGAAACGGAGATCGTGTTGCGCCGCGACGGCACCGAAGGTCTTGGCCTTCGGGTGGATCACGACCGTGCCGGCCCAGAGCTTCTCCGCGCCGGCTCGCGCGGCGGTGATCGCCGCCGCACGATTCATGCCCGGCGTCTGCGGCGTGTTGACGTCGAGCTCGTTGCCATGCACGACGCGCACGCCGTGCAGGCGCCATCTGGATTCATCTGATTGCTTCATATCGACTCCGCTGCAGTTGCAATCGCGCCGGCCGCCGCCGACGGGCGCGCACAGCCCCAATTCACGTTGATGGGCGCACCGTTCGACCATGAACCCGTCGCTCCGTTCGTGCACAAGGCATGCTCGGCCATATCCGACGGCAATAGTCGGGCATCCGGACGAAAGTGTAAGTCAAACCTGCCGGCGTCGGATCCTGGCCGCTTTACGGCCGAAGCCGCGGCCTTGATCGGCCCTACGAAACCGTTGGTCGTCGCAGGTGCGACTAACTCGCACGCTGTCGAGTCGCCAGTCGCATCGGCCAACGAAGCGCTACGCGTCGGGCGCGGCCGCGCCGACGCGGAACGGCTTCGGCCTCTCGATCCCATAGCCCTGCGCGTAGTCGATCCCGATCTCGCGCAGGCGCTTCAGGATCTGCTCGTTCTCGACGAATTCCGCGATCGTCTTCTTTTCCATCACGTGGCCGATGTGGTTGATCGACTCGACCATCGCGCCGTCGATCGGATCGATCAGCATGTCGGTCACGAAGCTGCCGTCGATCTTGAGAAAGTCCACCGGCAGATGCTTCAGATAACCGAACGAGGACATGCCGGCACCGAAATCGTCCAGCGAAAACCGGCAGCCGAGATCGCGCAACTCGCCGATGAAGCGCGCTGCCTTCGCCAGATTGGCGATCGCGGCCGTCTCGGTGACTTCGAAGCAGATCGCGTCGCTCGCAACGTCGCATAGATCGATCTCCTCGCGGATGAAGTCGAGCAAGCGCTCGTCGCCGAGCGAGGCACCCGAGAGGTTGATTATGTAGGCGGCGTCGCCACCTTCCGCGGCGCGTGCGCGCGCGATCATCGGCAGCGCCGTGCGAATGACCCAGCGATCGACGGCGGGCATCAGGTTGTAACGCTCCGCGGCCGGGATGAATGCCATCGGCGGGACGAGCTGCCCCTGTTCGTCGACCATCCGGATCAGGAGCTCGAACATCGTCGCCGGCCGACGCCGCGGAGCGACAGCGATGATCCGTTGCGAGTAAAGACAGAACCGGTTGGCGTCGAGCGCGCCATGCAGGCGCGCGACCCATTCCATCTCGCCGTGGCGCACCGCCAGCTCGCTGTCCTTGCGATGGTAGAGCTGGACGCGATTGCGGCCCTTTTCCTTGGCCATATAGCACGCGGCGTCGCCAGCGCTCAGGACGTCGGCGAGCGTGAGCGGCGCGTCGGCGATGAGCACCAGACCGATGCTCACG
>VBCS01000066.1 GCA_005888955.1 Betaproteobacteria bacterium | reverse complement strand
ACCGAGGTTGACGTCGACGCGTTGCACGCCGTATTCGCCGACGCGTTCGGACGCGTGTTCCGCGGAGAGGTCGAGAACGACGACTTCAACCGGCTGGTGGTCGCGGCGCGCCTGCCGGCCGAGGAGATCGTCGTGCTGCGGGCGTACGCAAAATACCTGCGGCAGATCGGGTTCCCGTTGTCGCAAGGATTCGTCGAGGCGACGCTGACGATCCACGCCGACATCGCGCGTCAGCTCATCGACTTGTTCAAGCTGCGCTTCGACCCCACCGAGGGCGCGGCCGTCGGCGCCCGCACCGCGGAGCAGGTCCGCGCCATCGAGGCGGCGCTGGAGGCCGTCGAGAACCTGTCCGAAGACCGCATCCTGCGGCAGTACCTCGCGCTGATTCAGGCGACCACGCGCACGAACTTCTGGCGGCGTGATGCGGCCGGGCGCCGCAAGAGCTTCCTGTCGTTCAAGTTCGATCCCTCCAAGGTGCCGGGTCTGCCTGAGCCCAAGCCGATGTTCGAAATCTTCGTCTACTCGACGCGTTTCGAGGGCGTGCATTTGCGCGGCGGCAAGGTCGCGCGCGGAGGGTTGCGCTGGTCGGACCGGCCGGAGGATTTCCGCACCGAGGTCCTGGGCCTAGTCAAGGCGCAGATGGTCAAGAATACGGTCATCGTTCCGGTCGGTTCCAAGGGCGGCTTCGTGCTCAAGCGCGCGCCTTCGCCTGCCGACCGCGAGGCCTACCTCAAGGAGGGCGTGGCCTGTTACCAGAACTATTTGCGCGGCTTGCTCGATCTCACCGACAACCGCGTCGGCGACCAGATCGTTCCACCGCCCGACGTGAAGCGCCACGACCCCGATGACCCGTATCTCGTCGTCGCTGCCGACAAGGGGACGGCGACCTTCTCCGATTACGCCAACGCGATCAGCAACGAGTACGGCTTCTGGCTGGGCGACGCCTTCGCCTCGGGCGGCTCCGCCGGCTACGATCACAAGATGATGGGCATCACCGCACGCGGCGCCTGGGAATCGGTCAAGCGGCATTTTCGCGAAATGGGCGTCGATACGCAGACAACCGACTTCACCGTCGCCGGCATCGGCGACATGTCGGGTGATGTTTTCGGCAACGGCATGCTGCTTTCGCACCACATCAAGCTCGTCGCTGCGTTCGACCATCGCCATATTTTCCTCGATCCGCACCCGGACCCGGAATCGAGCTTCAAGGAGCGCGAGCGCGTCTTCAAGCTGCCGCGCTCGTCATGGGCGGATTACGATGCCAAGCTGATCTCCGCAGGAGGCGGCATCCATCCGCGCAGTGCCAAGTCGATCGCGATCACGCCCGAGGTCAAGGCTGCGCTCGCGATTTCCGCGAATGCGCTCACACCGACGGAGCTCGTCAATGCCATCCTCAACGCACCGGTCGACTTGATCTACAACGGCGGCATCGGAACCTACGTCAAGGCGCAGTCCGAGACGCACGCACAGGTCGGCGACCGCGCCAACGACGCGCTGCGCGTCAACGGACGCGAGCTCCGCTGCAGGGCGTTCGCCGAAGGCGGCAACCTCGGCTGCACGCAGCTTGGCCGCATCGAATATGCCCTCTCCGGCGGCCGCATCAATACGGACGCCATCGACAACTCGGCAGGCGTCGACACGTCGGATCATGAGGTCAACATCAAGATCCTGCTCGGGCTGCCGATCGCCGAGGGCGAGCTGACCGAAAAGCAGCGCAATGCCTTGCTCGCTCAGATGACCGACGACGTAGCGGCGCTGGTCCTGCGCGACAACGTCTTCCAGACGCAATCGCTGTCGGTTACCGGCCGGATAGCGCCGCAGCTCCTCGACGCGCATCAGCGGTTCATCCAGTTCCTGGAGAAGACGGGGCGGCTCAATCGAGCGTTGGAGTTCCTGCCGAGCGACGAAGAGATCTCCGAGCGACGTGCAAAGGGTGTCGGCCTCACCAGCCCCGAACGGGCGGTGCTGCTCGCGTACAGCAAGATCTGGCTGTACGACGAGCTCCTCGCCTCGACGTTGCCCGACGACGCGTGGGTCGCGACGGCGCTCGCGCGCTACTTCCCGAAAGCGCTGCGCGAGCGCCATGCGACTTACATGCCGCGCCACCCGCTGAAGCGCGAGATCATCGCCACCTACGTCGACAACAGTATGGTGAACCGCGTCGGCAGCACCTTCGTGCATCAGCTGCTCGAGACGACCGGCGCCAAACCGTACGAAATCGTTCGCGCGTATCTGCTCAATCGCGAAATATTCGGCTTCGTCGACCTGTGGAAGGCGATCGAGGCGTTGGACAACGAGGTCGACGATGCCGTGCAGTCGGCGATGCTGCTCGACACAAGCCGCCTGATCGGCCGCGGCACGACGTGGTTCCTGCGCTCGCGCCGGCTCGCCGAGGACATGGCGGCGACGATCGCGCACTTCACGCCGCAGGTTGCTGCCCTGGCGACGCGGTTGCCGCAACTGCTCGACCCCGGCGAACGCGTGCGGATCGACACTGCGGTTGCCGCGTACGTTGCCAAGGGGGTGCCGCAGCCCCTGGCAACGCGTGTGGTGGCGTTCGACACGCTCTACGCGGCGCTCGATATCGTCGAGGTCGCGGGCACTGCCAAGCGGCCGGTGGAAACGATCGCGGAGCTCTACTTCGCGCTTGCGACCCGGTTCGGGCTGCCGTGGCTGCGCGAAAAGATCGCGGCGCTGCCGGGCGACGCGCACTGGCAGATGCTGGCGAAAGGGGCGATGCAGGACGACCTGTCCAGCCTCCAGCGCACGATCACCGGCGAAGTGCTGCGCGGCGCGGACAGCGGTGCGCCGGCAAAGCTCGTCGCCGCGTGGGAGGATCGCAACCGGCGCAGCGTCGAACGCGCCGTACAGCTCTTCGGCGAGCTTCGCGCGACGTCGGCGGTCGATGCGGCGATGCTCTCGGTCGCTTTGCGCGAGCTGCGCAACCTTGCCTAGCCCGGGTTGCGGAGAAGCCGAAACCCGGGAACGATGCGACTCAAGCGCACACCCCGGGCTTCGCGGCGCTCAGCCCAGGCTACATGTGCGCTAGCGCGAGCCCGCCGATGGCGATCGACACGGCGGCCGCGCCGTAGGCCACGTATTGGAGACCCTTGTTACGGGTGAGAATCGTGATCGCCGCAAGGGCGATCGAGATCTGGATCAGCGTCAAGGCCTGCGCCCAGCGATGATGGACGTGCATTGAGGCTTCGCTCTTTTCCTCCGCCTCTTTGGACTGCTGCTCGAGCTTCTTCGCCTCGGGCATGATCTCCTCTTTTTCCTTCTTGTAGCGCTCGACTTCCTTCACATATCTCGCCTGCTGGTCGCCGGTGGCCAGCGTCGCGCCGAGCTCGGCGAGGTTCTGCTTGCTGCTCTTCGCCTGATAGAAATTCCACTGGTCCGAGGCTTCGGTCTTGCGGATCGCGGCTTCGTTCTTGAACAGTAAGGCTTCGTTCTGCGTTGCGCCAGCCATGTAGCCGAAGAGCGCGCCGATCGTCGCGAAGATCGCCGTCATGACCGCGATGCGGCCGGCGAAGGGGTCGTGTTGCGCCCGATGCTCGACTTCGTGCTCGTGCGGACTAGGCACTTCAAATTCTTCGGACATGCTAGAGCTCCTCGATATAAAAGCGGCGGAGACGTTTCGCTGTGTCAGCGGTCGGTCCGCTCATACACGACGAAATGGTAGGTGAAGGCGTCGGGCTCGTCCAGGGCTGTGCGGTCATCGCGCGCCGATTCGCGCCAGCGCGCGCGATCGAAGTCGGGAAATCGTGCATCGCCGCCGAAGTCGCGATCGATCTCGGTCAAATACAGCAAATCCGCGCGCGGCAGCGCCTCGCGGTAGAGCGTCTCGCCACCGATGAC
>VBCS01000065.1 GCA_005888955.1 Betaproteobacteria bacterium | reverse complement strand
GTCACGTCAACCCGGTGACCGCGGATCTTTACCGTCGAATCCTGCCTCCCCATGTAGATCAAGCAGTTGTCCGACATGAGAACGCCTCGATCGGCTGTCAGGTATATTCGATCACCCTGGGCGTAGTCGCACCGAAAGCGCTCATTCGTCAAGTCCGGCCGACGCCAATAGCCCGGAGACATGGACGGGGTCTTGACTGCGATCTCGCCGGTCGTACCTTGTGCGACAGGCTAGCCTTCTTCATCGACCACGGTAACCGTGGCGCCACCCAAAGGAAAACCCGCCGGGACTGTGCCCTCCCCCACGCGTGTTCCATGATCGATGTAATAGATGCTGTAGTCGAGGACCTCCTTCGAACCGAGGCAATTGATCATGACGCATTCCGACTCGAAATACCTTTGATACAGGCGGACATCCTCCCAGGACGGGGACTCTCCCATCATTTCAATGACCCGCAGCGAGGGAAAGAAATTCCGGTTCGAATTCGCGTCAGCGGAGTCGCCGAGCGCCAAGGCGGCTACAAGCTGACGAAATACGCTGGGTGTCAAGCGCAACGCCGATATCTGCCCCTCGTCTGTCCAGCGACGTAGACAATTCATGTCGTCGCCTTTGAAATCGAAGAGGTACGCCGTCGCGCCGATGAGCAGGGGCCGCCAGAGTTCGGTAAACACCGACGTCCCCATCAACATCCGGTCTTCGCTGCACAGGTGAACGGCATTGTTGCGGGTAACCGCCCCGAACAAGACTGTCCGATGCGTTTGCATGATGCCCTTCGGCTCATCGGTCGACCCCGACGTCAGTACAACCCGTGCTAGCGCGTCACCACGGATGGGCAGACGGAGGTCGTCGACCGCTCCATCTTCAGGCAAGGCGTTGAGATTGATAATGCGGCAGTCGTCCTCGACCAGCGTGCGGGCAAGGGCCAGACCGGCATTGTCGGTGACGATCACCCGCGCATCGAGCAACTGGAGAACGGATCGGTTTCTCGCCGGCGGATCGGAGAGATCAAGCGAGACCAAGAATCGCCCGGCCTTCAGAGCGGCAAGCAGCGCGACGATCTTGGCGGCACCCTGCGAGCAGCCTACGACCATCGGTAGATCCGCCGGCTCCGCTTGCCTGACGATGACATGCGCGAGGCGGTTCGCCTCCTCGTTGAGCAGTCGATAAGTAAGCGAACGCGCCGGGGTTATGACGGCGATTCTGTCGGGCGTCTTCGCGACCTGTGCTTCGATCAGCGCATGGATCGTCAAGTCGCCACCATCGGGATCCATGTCGACCCAACTCCCGGATGGATGAAGACATCGGGATCGGATCGCGCGCTGTTGGGGAGGGAGATTAAGCAAGATTTGACTCGGTCGGGTGTGCGCTTTCAGCTCAAGTCCGGCGTCGACGCAGACTATTCGCCGTCTTCCCTGCGTGATCGAAAGTAGTCAGCGACGTAGGCGTGCATCTCGGGTTTTTGACTACTCCATCGCCAGCATCCGCTCTTATCGACGGCTATGTCGGTCGCAGGATTGTAATCATAGGCGCTGAATTCATGATGCCGCTCCTGGTAGCGGCGGTGCTTCAGGTCACCGTGCCAAAGATGGATGATCGCACCCTCGGTACAGCCAATCGCGCCGCGGACGGTGTCAAAATGCCTGTTCGCCCACGCATCATAGTGTTCGGCCCAGTCGGCCGTCATCGCGAGATAACTAATCGCGTTGGCCGGCGTGCCCAACGCACCGCATAGCATCGCACGATTTCCACTCCCCATCACACACGCATCATAGAAACCGTCGCGGTCCAGCAACTCGCGACGCGCGACCCAGGCGAGCCCCGAGTTGCTCCGGTGCCTGATGCGCATGTTGCCCTGAAGAATTTCCGGCGTAACGAGACCCTGCGAAAGCAGGTAAGCCAGCGAATATCCTAGTTGAGCGTCACGCGGCAGACGGGTAGGCTGGCCCGGACCGTGGGCAGACGGTTCGTAAACGCGCTGAAACGGTTGCAGCAGCGGGACGCGCTCCAGTGCCCGCGATGCCCGCTCCGCCCAATCATCGTGCTCGAACACAACATCACAATCCAGCCAGGCAACACGGTCACAATGTTCCTGCAATTTCGCAAGCGCCAAATTCAGCAGCCGCTCTTTCTGCCACAGCACATCCCTGCCCCGCAATCGAATCAAGATGTCAGCCGCATCCGGCTGCAGATCGAAATCATCGTGATAGGCAAGCTCGACCGTTACCAGCGGGACCGTCAGGTGTCGGCGAAAGGTGAGGTAGTTCTGTAGCCGGCGCTCATAGCCGACGGGATTGAAGTAACAGGTCATCGCCCAAAGCTTTTCCGTGGGACGATCGATCAGGCGACGGCGATCAGGCGATCGAGCGTTGCCGGATCCCTGAGTAGCTCCTCGCTCGCCGCGCGGTGCACGACCCGCCCGCGATCGAGGACCATCGCCTGCGTCGTCAGGCCCAGCGCCAATCGTGCGTGCTGCTCGACAACGATCACCGCGAATTCGCCGGCGCGTACGATTTCGCCGATCACCTTGACGAGCTCTTGCACGATGATCGGAGCCAGACCCTCCATCGGCTCGTCGAGCAGCAGGAGCTTCGGACTGGTCATCAGCGCGCGGGCGATCGCCAGCATTTGCTGCTCGCCGCCGGAGAGTTGATTGCCCAGGTTGCGCCGCCGCTCCTCGAGCCGGGGAAAGACCTTGTATACGCGCTGGAGATTCCATGGCCCGCCCGGTCGCTCAACCACGGTCAGGTGCTCCTCCACGGTGAGGGAAGGAAACATGAACCGCTCCTGCGGCACCCAGCCCAATCCGGCGTGCGCGCGCCGCCACGCCGGCAGGCGCGTGATGTCGTTGCCCTGCAGCGCGAGCCGTCCCTGCTGCAAGCGCGTGAGCCCCATCAGCGTCAACAGCAGCGTCGTCTTGCCCACGCCGTTGCGCCCGAGCAGTGCGAGACTGCCGCCTTCGTCGATCGCCAGCGACACGTCCTCGAGCACGATCGAATCGCCGTAGCCTGCGGTCAATCCTTCCGCGCGGATCAGCTCAGCCATGCTGCGCTTCCCCGAGATAGACCTCGCGTACTTTGCTGTTGCCCGCGATCTCGTCAGGCGTTCCTTCGACCAGCACTGCGCCGCCGACAAGGACCGTAATGCGCTCCGCGAAGCGGAACACGAGATTCATGTCGTGCTCGATGAAAACGATCGTGACCTCGCGCGGCAAGTGCGCGATCACAGCGAAGAGCTCGGCGCTTTCGGCGGAAGGGATGCCCGCGGCCGGCTCGTCGAGCAGCAGCACCGTGGGTCGCGTCGCGAGCGCCAGCGCAATTTCCAGCAATCGCTGCTTGCCGTAGGGCAACGCGCGCGTCGGCGTATTGGCATCGGCATCGAGGCGCAACCGCCCCAGGATCTCGTGCGCCTCCTCGATCGCGCCATGCTCGGCGGCGACGGTACGCCACCAAACGCCGCCGCGGCCGCCGCGCTCGCAGCAGGCGAGCACGACCGACTCGAGCGCCGTCAGACCGGGAAACAGCGTGTTGATCTGGAAGGTCCGCGTCATGCCGCGCTTGACGCGCGCATGCTGCGGCAGGCCGGTGATCCGCTCATCGCCGAGATAGACTTCGCCCGCGGTCGGCGCGAGCACCCCGGTCAGCAGGTTGATAAACGTCGTCTTGCCCGCGCCGTTGGGTCCGATCAGCGCGTGGCGGGCGCCCGCCTCGAACGCCAGGCTGACATCGGAATTGGCCTTGAACGCGCCGAAGGATTTCGACAGCGACTCGGTGCGCAGGGCGGCGCTCATCGCGATGTCCGCCACACGCGGTCATGCAGCACGGCGAGTCCACCCATCAACCCGCCGCGCGCGAAAAGCACGATCAACACGAGCAGCAGCCCAAGCCAGAACTGCCAGTAGACCGGATTGAGATTGGCGAGATAATCCTGCAGGATCATGAATACGGCAGCGCCGAGCAGGCCGCCGTACAGATACCCCGTGCCGCCCAGCACGAGCATGATCATCAGCTCCGCTGAGCGCTGGAAACCGAACACGTCGATGCCGACGAACTGCGTGGTCTGCGCGAGCAGCGCGCCGGCGATGCCGGCGATTCCCGCCCCGATGGTGTATACCGCCACGAGCTTGCGCCGCACCGATGCTCCGATCGCCGGCATCCGGCGCTCGCCTTCGCGGATTCCTCTGAGGCTCAGCCCGAACGGCGAGCGAACGAGCGCACGCGTCGCATTGAAGACGACGAAGAGTACGGCAAGGCTGTAGAGATACGCGGCCTTGCCGTCGAGGCCGAAGCCGAACACGCCGAAGATCTTCTTCATCTCGACGCCGGAGAGCCCGTCGACTCCACCGGTGATCGACGAGGCCTGATTGGCCGTCTCGAACAGCATCAGCCCGATGCCAAGCGTCACCATCAGGCGCGTCAGATCCTGTCCGCGCACGATCAGGAAGCTGGTGATCCAGCCGGCCAGCGCGGCGACCGCGGCGGCGGCGAAGAGCCCGCTCAGCGGTTCGCCAAAGCCGTGCTTCGCGAGAAGCCCCGCCGTGTACGCGCCGAGGCCGAAAAACGCCGCATGACCGAGCGAGATGATCCGCGCATAGCCCAGGATCAGGTCGAGCGACAGTGCGAACAATCCTGCGATCAGGATCTGGCTGCCGAGCGTGAGATAGCGCGGGAAGAGAAAAAACGCCGCGATCGGGATCAGCCAAAACGCGATCTCGAACTTGTTCCACTTGAGCGTCGGCAATGCGCTCATGCGCGCCGCCCCACGAGGCCGGCCGGAAAGAGCAGCAGCATGATCACCATCACCGCATAGATGACGAACGAGCCGATCTGCGGCACGTAGTACTTGCCCGCGACGTCGAACACGCCGAGGATCAGCGCCGCGATCAGCGGCCCGCGAATCGTCCCGGCACCGCCGACCGCGACCACGAGCAGGAAGTACACCATGTATTTCAACGGAAACGTTGGATCGAGCCCAAGCACGTCGATCCCGAGCGCTCCGCCCAGGCCCGCCAGCGCCGAGCCCAGCGCGAAAGTGACGCTGAACACCCGCTCGACGTTGATGCCCAGACCGACCGATGCCTGCTGGTTGTCGACCGAGGCGCGGACCTGCGCACCGAAGCGCGTGCGCTCGACCAGAAACGTCAGCGCCAGCGTCGCGAGCACGACCATCGCGATCAGGAACAGCCGATACGTGCCGAGGTCGACGCCGAGCACGTGCAGCTGCCCGGTCAGGAAACCAGGCAGGCGCACTGGCTGCTGCGCGGGCCCGAAGAAATAGGTCGCGGTGGCGATCGACATTAACGTGAGCCCGATGGTGAACAACACCTGATCCAGATGCGCCGCCCGGTACAGGCGGCGGTAGAGGACGCGCTCGAGCAGCGCGCCGACCGCGCCGCTTACCGCGAAGGCAATCGCCAATGCCGGGAGAAACGGGATGCCCAGCCGCGACATCGCGACGACCGCGGCATAACCGCCGAGCATCGCGAATGCACCATGCGCGAGGTTGATGAAATTCATCAGCCCCATGGTCACCGACAGCCCGATGCTGATCAGGAACAACAGGCTGCCGTACGCAACGCCGTCGAACAGGACGCCGATGAAGCTGACGATCGTCGTCATTCCTGTCGCGCTTCGGTACGCCGCTGTCGCAACCGAATGAAGAGGTTTGTCGTCCCGGCCCCGGCTTCAGACGTGCCGGGGCAGGCTCCGGCTGGGACCCAAGTTTCAACCATGAATGCGATCGCCTCTTGACCTTGGATCCCGGGCCTCGCGCTGCGCGCTCGCCCGGGATAACGCAACGGTCTCCAATCGCGCTGCGGTTTCACCTTGCGCTCTTGGACCGTTGCGTTACTTCCCCGGGTCTTTCTGATCGGGGAACTTGTCGAACTCGACGTTATACAGTCCGCCGCCCGTCTTCTCGACCTTGCGGATGTACACCGTCTGCACGACGTCGCGTGTTTCCGGGTCGATCATGATCGGACCGCGCGGGCTCACGAGCTTCATGCCCTTCATCGCCGCGACGAGCTTGTCCCCGTCGGTCGAGCCGTTGGTCTTCTTCAGCGCTTCGTAGATCGCCGCCATGCCGTCGTAGCCCCCCGCGGCCATGAAGTTCGGACGCAGCTTGTCGCCATTGACCTCGGCATACGCCTTCTTGAAGGCCGCGTTCTCAGGCGAGTTGTGCGCGGCCGAATAATGGAAGCTGGTGATGAGCCCCAGCGTCGGCTCGCCCATCGCCTCCAGCACCCCGTCATCGGTGATGTCGCCGGTCGCGATCAGCTTGATGCCGGCCTGCGCGAGCCCGCGCTCCGCGTAGCCCTTCATGAAGGCGATCCCCTGCTCGCCGGCGGGAAGGAACAGGAACACCGCTTCAGGCTTCGCATCCTTCACCCGCTGGACGAACGGCGCGAAGTCGGGATTCTGTAGCGGCGTATGGATGCTGCCGACGATCTCCCCGCCGGCGGCCTTGAACGCTTCGCTGAACGCCTTCTCGGAATCGAGCCCCGGGCCGTAGTCGGCGACCACGGTGTAGACCTTCTTGATGCCGTTCTTCGCCGCCCACACCGCCATCGGCTGCGTGATCTGCGGCAGCGTCATCGACACGCGCACGATGTACGGCGAGCGGGTGGTGATGATCGAGGTGGCCGCGTTCATGATGACCATCGCCTTCTTGGCCTCGGTCGCGACCGGCGCTACGGCGAGCGCATTCGGCGTCAGGCCAAAGCCGACCAAGATGTCGACGTTGTCGCGGGTGACGAGCTCCTGCGCGAGACGCTTGGCGACGTCGGGCGCGGGCCCGCCGGTATCCTTCTGCACGATCTCGATCTTCTTGCCTGCGACCGTATCGCCGTGCAGCTTCATATACGCCTTCATCCCGCCGAGGATCTGCTGGCCGTACTGCGCGAACGGGCCCGAGAATTCACCGACCATGCCGAGCTTGACCACGTTCTGCGCCGACACGGCGCTCGCGAGCGCGAGCGTCGCGGCCCCGCAGAACAGCTTCTTTCCCAGATTTCCGAATCGCATTGCAGCCTCCTCTGTGACAACCATCGGTCCATTAGGCTCTACGTAAGTGTAGATCTCCCACGTTGCCGTCATTTCCGCGACCTACCGACCCGTCGCGCACGACGCCCGTCGCGCAAAACGTCAGGTCACCGCGACGAGCTCTGCTCCATCTGCGCGAACACCTCCTCCGCGAGGTGAAAGGCGGTGTTCGCGGCGGGAACGCCCGCGTAGATCGCGCACTGCAGGATGACTTCCTTGATCTCGTCCTTCGTGACGCCGTTGTTGAACGCGGCGCGCACGTGCAATTTGAATTCGTCGGTCCGATTCAACGCCACCATCATCGCGACCGTGATAAGGCTCCGCGTATGCCGCGGCAGCCCCGGCCGGGTCCAGATCTCGCCCCAGGCGTAGCGCGTGATCAGTTCCTGGAACTCCGCATTGAACGTGTTCTTGCGCGTCTGCGTGCGGTCGACGTGCGCATCGCCCAGCACTGCGCGGCGTACGGTCATCCCCTTATCGTGGCGTTCGCGCTCGTCCATTGCTGTTTCTCCTCGAGGTTTCCTTGGCGCCGGGGCGTCAATGCATGGGAGCGGCTGGCTGCTGTATCGCTCAGTGCAGCTTCAGCAGCCGCCGCGCATTGCCTTCGTAGATCGCGTGCCGCTCTTCGGGCGAAAGATCCAGCCGGTCGACGATTTCGATCGTCGTGCGCGTGTACATCGAGCCCTTCTCGGGATCGAACGGCGAATCCGAGGCGAACAGCACGCGCTCAGGCCCGAAGAACTTGAGCCCGCACTTGGTCGCTTCCCAGGCGCCGAAGAGCGCCGTGTCGGCATAGAACATATGGAAGTAGTCGACCGGCCGCCTCTTGAGCTGGCGCAACAGCTTCGTGTAGTCGACGTCGGAGGTGCGCGCTCCGAGCTGGTCCCAGCCGGGGCCGACGCGCCCTTCGAAATAGGGAATCATCCCGCCCATGTGGTGCGTGATCACCTTGAGGGCCGGGAATCGGTCGAAAAGCCCTTCGAACACGATGTGCGCCATGGCGGCGCTCGTTTCGTACGGCCAGCCGAAGGTCCACCAGATCTCATAGTGGCTCTTCTTTTCCTTCTGGTAGTCGGGAAAGTCGGCGCCGCGCGCAGGGTGCATCCAGATGGGCAAATCGAGCTCGGCCATCAACGCGAACAACGGCAGCGTATTCGGCGCAGTGAGCGGCGCGCCCAGGACATTGGTGAAGACCTGCACGCCGACCGCGCCGAGCTTGCCCACCGCGCGTTCGGCCTCGTCGAGCAGCCCCTGCGGATCGTTCATCGGCAACGAAGCGATGAAAGCCGGGAAGCGGTCCGGGTGCTTCGCGACCAGCTCGGCCATGCCGTCGTTGGCGAGCCGCGCCAGCTCGGTGGAAAGCGGAGGCGGCCCGAAGACTTCGATCGGCGGCGAGCCCAGGCAGATCACCTGCGCATAGTCGCCAAACAGGTCCATGATGCGAAAGCGCGCGTCGAGATCGACGATGGAAGGGATCGCACGCACGCGCTTGTGCATGTCCCTGCCGTTGGGCGCGACCTCGAGCATCCGGTCGTAGAAGCGCGCCGGAAAGATGTGATTGAAGATGTCGAGCTTCATGGTGCCGGGCCGGGATAGCTGGAGCGTCAATCGGCCTTGATATTCGCAGCGCGGATCAACCGCGTCCATCGCTCGAGGTCGGTAGCGATCATGCGCGCCAAGTCCTCCGGAGAGCCCGGAAGCGGGTTGAGCCCCTGTTTGCCGAGGTTATCGCGGATTTCGCCGTCGCGCAGGATCGCGTTGACCTCGGCGTTGAGCAGCGCCACCTGCTCCTTCGGCAGGCCGGGCGGCCCGAGCAGCGCATACCAGATATCGACGTCGATGTCGGTCACGCCTTCGTCCGCGAGCGAAGGCACCTCCGGCGTCACGGGCGAGCGGCGCGCGCCGCCCGCAGCGAGCATGCGCAGCTTGCCGCTCTGCACTTGCGGCAACGCAAGATGAACCGGAAGAAACATCACCTGCACCTGTCCGCCGAGCAGATCGGTGACGGCGCCCGCGCTGCCTTTGTACGGAACGTGCGTGAGGTCGACATTGAAGTGCCGCTTGAAGAGCTCCATCGCCAGGTGATGCGGCGTGCCGCTGCCGGGCGAGGCGTAGTTGAGCTTACCGGGCTGTGCCTTCGCCAGCGCGATCAACTCTTTCACCGAGCGCACCGGCACCGAAGGATGCACGACCAGCGCCATGCTCGCGATTGCGGTCGGACCGATCGGCGCGAAGCCATTGACCGGGTCGTAGGGCACCGAGGGCTGCAGCGCCGCGTTGAGCACGTGTGTGCTCGACGTCATGAGCAGGGTATAGCCGTCGGGCGCCGCCTTGCTCGCGGCCTCGGTGCCGATGTTTCCGCTCGCCCCCGGACGGTTGTCAACCACCACCGCGACCTTGAACTTGTCGGAAAGCTTTTGTCCGACGACACGCGCCAGGATGTCGATGCCCGTGCCCGGCGTGTAGGGCACGATGACGCGAATCGGCCGGTTGGGATAGGTCGTCGCCTGCGCCGCCGCGGTGGTGACGGTCAACAGCCACAACAGCAGGCATAGCAGCGTCCATGCCGCCGTTCGCAGCGCAGCTCCCGGCCTCCGCGCGGCTGCTCGACTCGCCTGTCGCGTCATCGCTCGTCTCCCCCGAGAAAACCGACGACTTCCGCCGTAAAGCGGTCGGCAGCTTCGACGTTGGAGAGGTGCGCCGCATCGAGCTCGACGTAGCGCGCGCCGCGAATCCGCTCGGCTGTCGCTCGACCTTCGGCCGGCGGCGTCACGGCGTCATGCGTCCCGGCGATGACGAGCGTCGGATGACGGACCTCCGCAATCGCCTCGCGCTGATCCATGTCGCGCACCGCGGCACAGCAGGCCATGTATCCTTCGGCCGGCGTCGCGGTCAACATCGCGCGCAATCGGGCGATCGGCTCGGGCGCCCGGGCCCGGAATTCCGCGGTGAACCAGCGGTCGAGCAGCGTATCGACGATCGCCTCCATCCCGCCTTTGCGCACGTTGTCGATGCGCTGCTTCCACATCTCCGGCGTCCCGATCTTCGGCGCCGTATTAGCGAGCACGATGCGGCCGAGGCGGTCCGGCGCGTGCACGCCAAGCCACATGCCGATCATCCCGCCCATCGACAGCCCGCAGAAGTGCGCGCGGCGGATCTTCAGCGCGTCGAGCAGCATGAGAACGTCTCGTCCGAGCTCGCCGATCGTGTACGGTCCCGGAGTGACGGTCGACGCACCGTGGCCGCGCGTGTCGTAACGGAGCACGCGGAAGCGCGCGGTCAGCGCCGGCATTTGTGCGTCCCACATCGAAAGGCTGGTACCCAGCGAATTGGAGAGGACGAGCACCGGCGCGTCCGGAGGCCCGTCGACGCGACAATTGAACTTATCGCCCTCGATGTCAAGCGTCGGCACTGCCATCACCTTCTGGCTTGCGGGCGGCCAGCGCCCGGGCAACCAGTCGTTCGGCCTGGCCCGTGTAACGGCGCGGGTCGAGGAGGCGCTCGAGGTCCGCCGGAGCCAGGTGCGCGACGACATTTGAATCGGCGAGGAGTACGTCGCGCAGGTGCCGGCGCTCGCGCACCGCGCGCGCGGACGCTTCTTCCACCAGTTCATGCGCCTTCATCTTGCCGATCTTCTCGCCGAGCGCCATCGCGACCGCCTCGGCGAGGATGAGGCCATGCGTGATGTCGAGATTCACAGCCATCTGCGCCGGGTCGGCCTGCAAGCCTTCGACGACTGCGATCGCATGCGCGAGCGCGCCACCGGCGAGCGCGCAGATTTCCGGCAGCGTGTCCCATTCGGCGTGCCACCCGCCCAAGCCCCGCTCGTGCTCCTGAACCATTGCCGCGAGCATCGTCGCCACCAACGGCGGCACGCGCACGGCCGCTGCGAGAATGATCGCGGAGCCTACAGGATTGCGCTTGTGCGGCATCGTCGAGGAGCCGCCGCGGCCGGGCGCGGACGGCTCGAACGCTTCGGCAACCTCCGTCTGCATGAGCAGCGACACGTCGCGCGCGAGCTTGCCCAGCGTGCCGACCAGGAGGCCCAGCATGGTCGCGACTTCCGCGACGCGATCGCGCTGCGCGTGCCACGGGAGGTCGGGCAATGCGAGCTGCAACTCCTCGGCGAGCGCCGCCGCGACGTCCATGCCGCGCTCGCCCAGCGCCGCGAGCGTGCCGACCGCGCCGCCGAACTGCAGTGTCGCGATCCGGCCGCGAACCTCCGCGAGCCGGATCCGGTGGCGCTCGATCGCCGACAAGAATCCCGCGGCCTTGAGGCCCAGCGTCACCGGAGGCCCTTGCTGCAGCCAGGTGCGGCCCGCAAGCGGCGTTTGTGCGTGTACTCTCGCGAGCGCGGCGAGCGCGCTGGACAGGCGCGTGAGATCCGCGTCGATCGCGGTCAATGCGGAACAAAGCTGCAGGACCAGCCCCGTGTCCATCGCGTCCTGGCTGGTCGCGCCCCAGTGCACGTAGCGCGCGGCCTCTGCGTCGCGAGCGGCGACGAGAAGCGTGAGCTGTCTCACCAGGGGGATCGCCGAGTTGCCGGCCTGCGCGGCCGCGGCGGCGAGCGCGTCGACGTCGAAGAGCTCGGCCCGGCATTGGGTGCCGATCGCGACGGCAGAGGCGGTGGACACGAGGCCGGCGCGGGCCTCGGCGCGCGCGAGCGCCGCCTCGAAGTCGAGCATCGCCTGCAGCCGGCCGTGATCGGAGAAAATGCCGCGCATCGTCTCCGTCGTGAACAGCGGGTCGAACAGGCGTTGCGAACGCCGGGCATCCAAGACCGCTTCCTCCTTCGCAGACTTGCGTGCGCTCTTATTCTGCTGCGATCGACTGCGGTGCGCTCGGCGGTCGACCTGGCACTCGTAGCACCCGTAGCCCGGGCTACACTCTTATCGTTCAGTAATCAAAAAACACGGTCTCGTCCTGCCCCTGCAGGATCACGTTCCATTCCAGCGCGGCCTTGTCACGCGGCGAGCGCCGGGCAATGAGCGTCGCGCGCCGGTCGGCCGGCACGAGCTTGAGCACAGGATCCTCGGCGTTCGCGGCTTCATCGGGAAAGTACACGCGCGTGATCAGGTGCTTGAGGAGGCCCCGCATGAAAACCGTCACGACGATATGCGGCGCCTGCGGCGCGCCGGCCGGTCCGGGAACACGTCCGGGCTTGATCGTCGTGAAGCGGTAGCCGCCTTTTGCATCGGTCAGACAACGGCCGAAGCCGCGGAAACCGGCTTCGACCGGTTTGTCCTGCGCATCTTCCGGATGCGCGTACTTGCCCAGCGCATTGGCCTGCCAGATCTCGATGACAGCGTCGTTGACAGGTTTGCCGTCGCCGTCGGCGACACGGCCGGAGAGCGTGATCCGTTCCCCGCTCACGCTGGGCGGCGCGAGCTCGACGACCGTGAAAGACTCGAAGCCGATCTTGACGTACGGACCGACGGTTTGCGAGGAGGTGGTGAGGAGACTCATAATCGTCGCTCTAGCTGCGCGAGGTTTCCATCGGCGTCGCGTCGCGGCCGCGCAGCACGATGTCGTAGCGGTAGGCGAGCGCGATGTCGGGAATCGTCGTCTCCCAGTCGAAGGACGAGATCATCCGCGGGCGCGCCTTGTCGTCGGGCACGCTGTTGTACATGGGATCGTATTCGAGCAGCGGATCGCCGGGAAAATACATCTGCGTCACCAGGCGCTGCACCAGCCCGAGCCCGAACAGCGAAAAATGCAGATGCGCCGGCCGCCACGCGTTGTAGTGATTGCGCCAGGGATACGCGCCAGGCTTGATGGTGACGAACCGGTAGCGGCCCTCGCCGTCAGTCAGAACGCGACCGACGCCGGTGAAATTCGGATCGAGCGGCGCATCGTGATCGTCGACCGCGTGGCGATAGCGCCCGGCGGCATTGGCCTGCCACAGCTCGACCAGCGCGTGTGCGACCGGCCGGGCGTTCTCGTCGAGGATACGTCCCGATACGACGATCCGCTCGCCAAGAGGCTCGCCGTCGTGCTGCCGCGTCAGGTCGCTGTCGGTCGGCTTGACGTCGTCGTAGCCGAACACCGGTCCGGTCACTTCGGACAGCGTATGCGGCAGGAACACCAGCGGCTGCGTCGGCGCGCGCTTCAGCGTCGAGCGATAGCCGGGGTACAAATACGCCGGCTGCGTGGCGAAATACGGCCGGCGATAGCCGGTGATGCTGGTGATGATTCCCTCTTCCCTTGCCTTGTTCATCGCTGTCACACTCCCTGTCGGTACCGGCCGCGTCAAACGCGCTGGATGAGCATCGCGATGCCCTGACCTACGCCAATGCACATGGTGCACAGCGCGTGGCGGCCGCCCGTTCGTTCAAGCTGATAGAGCGCGGTGGTCACCAGACGCGCGCCCGAAGCGCCGAGCGGATGGCCGAGCGCGATCGCGCCGCCGTTCGGATTGACGTGCGGCGCGTCGTCGGCGATTCCGTGGTCGCGCAACACCGCCAGCGCCTGCGCCGCGAACGCCTCGTTCAACTCGATGACATCGACGTCGGCGAGCGCGAGGCCGGCCTTGGCGAGCACCTTGCGCATCGCGGGCGCTGGGCCGAAGCCCATGATGCGCGGCGGCACACCCGCTGTCGCCGAAGCGATGACTTGTGCCCTCGGCTTCAAGCCATACTTCTTTATGGCCTCGGCCGAAGCGAGCAGCACCGCGCATGCGCCGTCGTTGACGCCGGAAGCATTGCCTGCGGTCACGGTGCCGTCGGGCTTGACCACACCCCTGAGCCTGGCGAGCGCTTCCAGCGTCGTCTCGCGCGGATGCTCGTCGCGGGCGACAATCACCGGATCGCCCTTCTTCTGCGGAATCATCACGGGCACGATCTCTTCGGCCAGCCGCCCCGCCGCGACCGCGGCGGCGGTACGCTGCTGGCTGCGCAGCGCGAATGCGTCCTGGTCGGCGCGCGAGATCTTGAAGTCGACGGCCACATTCTCGGCGGTCTCCGGCATCGAGTCGATGCCGTACTTCGCCTTCATGAGCGGGTTGACGAAGCGCCAGCCGATGGTCGTGTCCTCGATCTTTGCGCTGCGCGAGAACGCGGACTCGGCCTTGCCCATGACGAACGGCGCGCGCGACATGCTTTCCACGCCGCCGGCGATCATGAGCGCGGCCTCGCCGCTCTTGATCGCGCGCGCCGCGATGCCGATAGCGTCCATGCTCGACCCGCATAGTCGATTGATCGTCGAGCCGGGCACTTCCTGCGGCAGACCGGCGAGAAGGAGCGCCATGCGCGCGACGTTTCGATTGTCCTCGCCGGCCTGGTTGGCGCAGCCGTACACGACGTCGTCGACAGCGCTCCAGTCCACGCTCGCGTTGCGCTCGACGAGCGCCTTGATCGGCACCGCACCGAGATCGTCGGGGCGCACCGTCGAAAGGCTGCCGCCGTAACGGCCAAACGGGGTGCGCACGGCGTCGCAAATGAAGGCTTCAGGCATGTTCTCTCCGCTGTGTCACTACGGGCTCGGCGGTGAGCGCCGCGGACGCGTCGATGAGCGGCACGCCGGTCAACCGTTGCAGCTCTTCGAACGAAAGCTCCGGCGCCCGCTCGAGCACCTTGAGTCCCTCCGACGTGACGTCGAGCACGGCCAGATCCGTGAAGATGCGGTTCACGCAGCCGACCCCTGTCAGCGGATAACTGCAGCGGGCGACGATTTTCGACTCGCCCTTTTTGGTGAGGTGCTCCATCATTACGTAGACGCGCTTCGCGCCGATGGCAAGATCCATCGCGCCACCGACCGCGGGAATCGCGTCCGGCGCGCCGGTGTGCCAGTTGGCGAGATCGCCCGTCACCGATACCTGGAACGCGCCGAGCACACAGAAGTCGAGATGCCCGCCGCGCATCATCGCGAACGAATCGGCATGATGAAAGAACGATGCGCCGGGCAGCGTCGTCACGGGCTGCTTGCCGGCATTGATGAGGTCGGCGTCTTCGGCACCCGCTTCCGGGGCGGGCCCCATGCCGAGCAGCCCGTTTTCGGTGTGCAGGATGATCTCGCGATCCTTGGGCAAGTGATTGGCCACCATCGTGGGCAGGCCGATGCCGAGGTTGACGTACGCGCCGTTCGGGATATCGCGGCCGACGCGCGCCGCCATCTGGTCCCGGGTGAAGCGTTTCATCGCGTGCTCCTGCTGGATCGAGGAATCGTATCAAGCCGCAGCGCCCGGAGACGCGATCAGCTTCGCCTCCGCCGGCACTTCGACCACGCGCTGGACGAAGATTCCCGGCGTGACGACGTTCTCGGGGTCGAGATCGCCGAGATTGACGATCTCGCGCACCTGCGCAATCGTGCATTTTGCCGCAGCCGCCATGATCGGGCCGAAGTTGCGCGCGGTCTTGCGATAAACAAGGTTGCCCCAGCGATCGCCGCGCAGCGCCTTGATGAGCGCGAAGTCGGCGTGGATAGGGTATTCGAGCACGTAGTCCCGGCCGTCGATGTGACGCGTTTCCTTACCCTCGGCGAGCGGCGTGCCGTAGCCGGTCGGTGTGTAGAACGCTCCGATGCCTGCGCCGGCGGCGCGGATGCGTTCGGCCAGGTTCCCTTGCGGAACGAGCTCGAGCTCGATGTCACCCTTTTTGTAGAGTCCGTCGAATACCCATGAATCGGTCTGCCGCGGAAAGGAACAGATGATCTTCTTCACCTGCCGCGCCTTGAGCAGCGCGGCCAGGCCGGTGTCCGCATTGCCCGCATTGTTGTTGACGATGGTCAGGTCTTTGGAGCCCTTCGCGATAAGCGCGTCGATGAGCTCGGAGGGCATGCCCGCCGTTCCGAATCCGCCGATCATCACGGTCGCCCCATTGGGGATATCGGCGACCGCCACGGCGGCGGTGGCAACGACTTTGTTGATCATTCCATCCTCTCAATGCGCCTTCGTACCCGCATCGGCCATGCTCCTTCGACGCGGCGTTATCGGGTTGTGCGATTATCGGACATTTGTGCGTTCAACGAACACTGTAAGTGAGAGCGAGTGTGGCGTCAAGGGCGATTATCGTTAAAATGTGCGGTTATCGCCCCGGCAATGCTATTGTTAGCCCCGCTGGAAAGGAGAGGCCATGGCAAAACCCGCATCTACCGCTCGTACACACGGCACACGCGCCGCCAAACAAGCGATGGCGAACATGATCGCGCCGAACGCGCCGCCTGTCACGCCGGCGCACGAAATCCAGGGCTACGCCGGCGATCCGAACTTCATGGCCTCGCTCGCCCGTGGTCTCGCCGTGATCCGGGCATTCACGCAGCAGCGACGCCACTTGACCATCGCGCAACTGAGCCAGCGTACCGCCATTCCACGCGCGGCAGTGCGTCGTTGCCTGTACACGCTCTCCATGCTGGGCTACGTCGGCACCGAGGACGGCCGCACGTATGCGCTGCGGCCGCGGATCCTCGCGCTGGGACACGCCTATCTCTCCTCCACGCCGCTGGTCTACGCAGTGCAGCCGCTGCTCGATCAGATCACCAGCGTCCTGCACGAGTCGAGCTCGCTGGCAGTGCTGGAGGGCGACGAAATCCTCTACATCGCGCGCTCCAGCACCACCACCCGCCTGATGTCGATCGACCTCGGCATCGGCAGCCGGCTGCCCGCATACTGCACGTCGATGGGCCGCGTACTGCTTGCCGGCCTTGCCGACGCCGAGCTCGACATCTACCTTTCGCGCGTGAAGCTCGTCAAGCTCACGACCCGAACCGTATCGACCGCCGATGAGCTCAAGGTCGCGCTGAATGCGGTACGCCGTAACGGTTATGCCGTCGTTGACCAGGAACTGGAGATCGGGCTGCGCTCGATCGCGGTTC
>VBCS01000358.1 GCA_005888955.1 Betaproteobacteria bacterium | reverse complement strand
CATTCTGCGCACGACGAACGCCTTGCGCACGATGGAATCGCTGGAGCGGTATCGGGGCCATTTCTACAACTGGTACAACACGCAAACGCTAGCGCCGCTCGTTCCTGCCTACGTGTCGACGGTGGACAGCGGCAACCTCGCAGCCCATCTGCTGACCCTGCGGCCGGGCCTCACTGCCCTGCCGGACACTCCTATCCTCAGCCGCCGATGGCTAAAGGGTCTGAGCGACACCTTCGCGCTTCTGCTCGACACCGTCGGAGGCGATCTGGCGGTCGTTGCGCAATTCGAGCAGACGCTGACATCGGCCGGCGTTACCGGATCGGCGACACTTGCCGCTGCCTGGGTACACGTCGAGCAGCTTGCCATGTGTGCCGCCGATCTAGCCGGACATTTCGCGGCCGATCCCGCGTTACATCCCGAGAGCGAAGCCAGCGTCTGGACGCAGGCACTCGCGCGGCAATGCGCGGAGCTGCGCGATGAACTGGTCTTTCTCGCCCCGTGGTTATCGTTGCCGTTGTTTCCCGAGACCACCCTCGATTTTCCAGGCCTCACCGGGATACCGACGCTGCGTGAAATCGCAGCCTTCGACACGACCTCGTTGTCGATTCGTGAACGCCGAGGCGACAACGAAGCCACCGTGCAGCGGCAGGACGCGCTCGCCCGGATTCGGGAGCTGGTCGCGCAAGGCGCAAGCCGCGCGCAGGCGAGAATGGTCGCCCTCGACCAACTTGCGCTGCAGGCGAGCGCACTGGCGACCATGGACTATGACTTCCTGTTCGACAAGGTGCGACGTCAGTTGGTGATCGGTTACAACGTCGGCGAGCACCGCTGCGATTCGAGCTATTACGATTTGCTCGCATCGGAGGCGCGGTTGTGCAATTTCATCGCCATTGCGCAGGGCGAGCTGCCGCAGGAAAGCTGGTTCGCCCTCGGGCGTCTGCTGACCATCACGGGCGGAGAGCCGGTTCTGCTGTCGTGGGGCGGCTCGATGTTCGAGTATCTCATGCCGCTACTGGTGATGCCGACCTACGAGAATACATTGCTCGATCAAACCTGTGTCGCGGCGGTCGAGCGGCAAATCGAGTATGGACGGGAACGCGGCGTGCCGTGGGGCATTTCGGAATGCGGGTACAACACCGTCGACGTCCATCTCAATTATCAGTATCGCGCGTTCGGTGTGCCCGATCTGGGTCTGAAACGCGGACTGGGCGAAGATCTGGTCGTGGCGCCGTACGCGTCGGCGCTTGCGTTGATGGTGACGCCCGAGGCCGCATGCCTCAACTTGCAGCGTCTTGCCGCGGATGGGCTCGCCGGCAGGCTCGGCTTGTTCGAAGCCATCGACTACACGCCGTCGCGGCAACGTCGCGGCGAGTCGAGCGCGGTCGTTCGGTCGTTCATGGCGCATCACCAGGGTATGAGCCTGCTTGCCTTCGCCTATCTGCTGCTGGGGCGGCCGATGCAAAAGCGGTTTGAGTCGGACCCGCTCTTTCAAGCTACCCTGCTGCTGCTCCAGGAACGCATTCCCAGAGCCACGGCGTTTCATGCGAATGCGCCAGACCTTTCGGAGCTCCGCGTGGCCGCCAGCAGCCCGGAGATGCCGGTGCGCGTACTCGCGAGCCCCGACACCGCGATCCCGGAAGTGCAGCTGCTGTCGAACGGGCGCTACCACGTGATGGTCACGAACGCCGGGGGCGGAAGCAGCCGCTGGAAAGATTTGGCGGTCACGCGCTGGCGTGAAGACATCACCTGCGACGACTGGGGAACGTTCTGTTATCTGCGCGACGTGGCAAGCGGTGAGTTCTGGTCGACCGCGCATCAGCCTACGCTCAAGCAAACGGAACATTACGAAGCCATCTTTTCCGAGGGGCGCGCGGAGTTTCGCCGCAGAGACTTCGATCTGGAGACGCATACCGAGATCGTGGTTTCGCCCGAGGACGACATCGAGCTCCGCCGCGTCAAGATCACCAATCGGTCGCGGACCCGCCGGACCATCGACGTCACGAGTTATGCGGAAGTCGTTCTCGCGCCCGCGGCTGCGGATGCGCTGCATCCTGCCTTCAGCAATCTGTTCGTGCAGACCGAAATCATCCAAGGCCGGCAGGCTATTCTCTGCACCCGCCGGCCGCGCTCCGTCAACGAGCACGTGCCGTGGATGTTTCACTTGATGACGGTACACGGCGGAGGCGCGGGAGACGTCTCGTTCGAGACCGACAGGATGCGGTTTATCGGCCGCGGCGGTTCGGTCGCCGCTCCGGCCGCGATGATCGATCCCGGGACTTTATCGGATACCGAGGGTTCAGTGTTGGATCCGATCGTCGCGATCCGCCATCGCTTAGTGCTCGACGCCGGCGCGGCGGCAACGATCGACATGGTTTCAGGCATCGGCGACACCCGCGATGCGGCGTTGAGTCTGGTCGAGAAATATCAGGATCATCGTCTCGCCGATCGCGTCTTCGAGCTGACCTGGACACACAGCCAGGTGGTGCTGCGGCAACTCAATACCACCGAGGCGGACTCGCAACTCTACAGCCGCCTCGCCAGCTCGGTGATCTACGCCAACGCGTCGCTGCGCGCGGCCGCGAGCGTTCTCGTCAGGAACCGCCGCGGGCAATCCGGGCTCTGGGGATACGCGATTTCCGGCGACCTGCCGATCGTATTGCTGCAGATTGCCGATATCGGCAACATCGACCTCGTGCGCCAACTCGTGCAGGCGCACGCCTATTGGCGTCTCAAGGGACTGGCGGTGGATCTCGTGATCTGGAACGAACATCACGACGTGTACCGGCAGCGACTCCAGGAGCAGATCATGGGGCTGATCGCTGCGGGTGTCGAAGCGCACGTTGTCGATCGCCCCGGCGGCATTTTTGTACGGATTGCCGAGCAGATTTCGTTCGAGGATCGCATTCTCATCCAATCGGTTGCCCGCGCGATCATCACCGACAGCCGCGGGACGCTCGCCGGCCAGATCAACCGACGCGCGCCCACGGAAGTACGAATTCCACGCCTTGTACCGACGCGCACCCATCGGCCCGAAGCGCAGAGCGTTGCCGAATTGCCGCATGAGGCGTCGATCCTCTTCAACGGGATAGGAGGGTTCACGCCTGACGGGCGCGAATACGTCATCGCCCCGGCGGCAGGACAGGCGACGCCCGTTCCCTGGGTGAATGTTCTTGCGAACCCTCACTTTGGAACGGTCGTGACGGAATGCGGCATGGCCTATACCTGGAGCGAGAATGCGCACCTGTTTCGTCTCACGCCATGGCACAACGACCCAGTGGGTGAGTCGAGCGGAGAAGCCCTATACCTTCGCGATGAAGAAACCGGCCACTTCTGGTCTCCTACATTACCCCAGCCCGGGGGCGCTGCGCCCTACGTGAGCCGGCACGGATTCGGCTACAGCGTTTTCGAACACCTGGAAGATGGCATTGGATCGGAGCTTACCGTCTTCGTCGCGCTTGATGCGGCGGTCAAGTTCTCCTCATTGAAAGTGAGAAACCACTCGGGCCGGCCGCGACGGTTATCGGCGACGGGCTACGTCGAGTGGGTATTGGGCGACCTTCGCGCGAAATCGGCGATGCACGTGACGACCGAGATCGATTCCAGGAACGCTGCGGTGTACGCACGAAATCCGTACAACAACGAGTTCGCGGACTGGGTCGGCTTCTTCGACGTCGATGACGCGAC
>VBCS01000363.1:1385-2529 GCA_005888955.1 Betaproteobacteria bacterium | reverse complement strand
TGCTCACACAGCCAGTCGCCGCCGGCGACCGTGTCGTCGAAATGATGCTGCAGGCTGTCGTGTGACTGCACCACGCCGGCGGATCCGCCCTCGGCCGCGACGGTGTGGCTGCGCATCGGATAGACCTTGGAGATCAAGGCCACGGTAAGTAACGGATCGGCTTCGGCGGCGGCGATAGCCGCCCGCAGCCCTGCGCCACCCGCGCCGACAATGGCGATGTCCGCCTTGAAAACTTGCATGGTGCGGTTTCGCTCCCCTCCCCTTACAGCCGGTGGCTGCGTTCGCCCTCGCGAAAGCCGAGGAGCGTGGCGTCGATGCCGCGCGTGAACGCCAGCACCTTGAACAGCTCGCCCATTTCCGCCGGCGAGGTCAGCCTCTGGACGGCGTTCGCTGCGCGCAGATACGCGGCGGATTGCGGATCGCCACAGCGCGCGAGCGCATCGAGGACGCCGCAATTGACGAGGAAATGCGCCTGCGTGGCGAAGCCGGCGACGCTCATGCCGGCGGCAATGCCTGCGCGGGCCATGGCACTGAAATCGACGTGCGCGGTCATGTCGATCAACCCGGGGTAGCAGAATGGATCGGCGAGCGCGCGGTGGCGATAATGCGCCATCAAGGTACCGCGGTCGCGCTGCGGGTGGTAATACTCGGCCGCGGGAAAGCCGTAATCGACGAGCAGCATCGCCCCGCGTGCACAGCGCTCGGCGATGCCCGTCACCAGGGCCTCGGCCGTCGGATTTAGCTCCGATGCATAATCGCCGTGATCCGGAAATCGCGATTCCGCCATCCGGCGCAACATGCCCACCGGGAGCGGACGATCGGCGAACGCGAGATGCGCGCTCGCGTCGAGGCTGACTCCGCGCTCGAACCATTGGCCGTCACGCCGCACAACCAGATGCGCCGGGACGGCGTCGAGCACTTCGTTGGCGACGACAGCTCCCTGCCAGCGCTCGGGCAGCACGTCGATCCATTGCACGCGCGGCATCAGATCGCCGACTTTTGCGGCCAAGTGCTCGCGTTGCCGCTCGCGCAGATCGGGGCTCACTTCGAGCAACAGATAGCGTGACGGCAGCGAGCCCCGCTCCGCCAGCGCCGTCAGCACGTCGGCCGCAAGGCGTCCGCTGCCCGGACCTATCTCCAGAAT
>VBCS01000363.1:0-1318 GCA_005888955.1 Betaproteobacteria bacterium | reverse complement strand
AATAGCCGAGGCCGGGCGCGTAGAGCGCGGCATTCATGTAGTCGGCGAAGGAAATCCAACCCTCTTCGTCGGCGATGGCGTGCACGAGGTGCGCGACGACGCGAGCGCTGTGCGCACGCTCCGTGTCGGACGGCGGCGGCAAGCCGCTCAAGCGTGGATCGGGTGGAGCCGGCGACATCGATGTGCTAGATTGGCAGGTCGAACAGAGTGTAGCCGGAGCCCCGCGTGCAGGGCAAAGTCGTGTTGGTCACGGGAGGCGCCAAGCGCGTCGGTGCCGCCATCTGCCGCCGGCTGCATGCGGCCGGCGCGAATCTCATGCTGCACTACCGCGCCTCCGCAGGCGAAGCGCGGCTGTTGCAAGCGGAGCTCAATCACCAGCGCAAGGATTCGGTCGCGCTGATCCAGGCCGATCTGCTCGATCTCGGCAAGCTGCCGTCGCTGGTCGATCAGACGGTGCAAACCTTCGGCCGTCTCGACGCATTGGTCAACAACGCGGCGACGTTCTATCAGACGCCGATCGGCGAGATCGCCGCCGAGGATTGGGAGAACCTGATCGGCGCCGATCTCCGCGCGCCCTTGTTCATCGCCCAGGCCGCGGCGCCGGCGCTCAAGAAAACTCAAGGGTCGATCGTCAACATCACCGACATCCACGCCGAGCGGCCGCTCAAGAACTACGTTCTCTACAGCGTCGCCAAGGCGGGGCTGGTGGGGCTTACTCGCTCGCTGGCGCGCGAGCTTGCGCCGGAGGTCCGCGTCAACGCGGTCGCACCCGGACCGATTCTGTGGCCCGACGACGAAGCGTTCGACGAGCTGTCGCGCCAGCGGATCATCTCGCACACCCCGTTGCGGCGCGAGGGCACGCCCGAGGACAGTAGATGCGAATTCATTCGCACGCGGCGCTGGCCGAATGAATTCGGCCCTACGAAACCCCCTGCAATGTCCGACCCTAAGCGTCTACCTCCGAAGCGGAGGGCTGCACCGTGCACCGTCGCCGCGCGACCAGTGCTGCGAGCCGTTCGAGATAAGGGTCGACGATTCCATGCGTCACCAGCGCGACGCGAGCGCGCTCGAGGTAATCGGCCGATGAACCGAATGCGCCCACCGCGGTGGCCAGGACATCCGCCTGCTCTCCGAGCGTGAGGTTGCCCGTGTATTGCCGGTGCGTACGATCGACGACGAATGCGAGCGCGACCCGGGGCTTCCGCTCGCAGCGCACCGTGACCCAGAGCGGAAGATACGCACCGAGCACCATTTCCCTGCGCCACAACAGCGCCAGCTCTGCGTTCGCGGAGCGCGCCGGCAGCCGGTAGACGACGCC
>VBCS01000359.1 GCA_005888955.1 Betaproteobacteria bacterium | reverse complement strand
CGCCGGCAATCCGAACCACCACAGTGGGAACTGCAGAATCAGTACATCGCACCGAAAGAGTTTGTCCAGCTCCGCCTGGATGTCCGGCGCAAATCCGTCATGCGCGGCAGCGTAGACTTCTTCGCTCTGCTGCCGGTAGTACTCCCGGTTGTGCACGGTCACGAAGTTGCGCCGGTCCGACACCGGGTTGAAGCCCATCGCGTAGAGGTCCGAGAGGTCAACGGCGTGTCCCGCTGCCCTCAGCGCGCGCGTCGCCTCGCGTGTCATCGCGCTGTTGAAGCTCTGCGGTTCCGGGTGGGCATGAACAATGAAGACGCGCATCCTGCTCCTCTCACTTGGATCTCGATCCTGCATGCTGCCCCACGGCATTTTCAACGGTAGGGAACGCAAAGATTGCGGCACCGAGCGTATTCACCACGCAGGGAAACAATGTTGATCGACCGCCGATGACGCGATTGAACCAGACTTCGACGTTGCGTCATAACCTGTACATCCTCGAACCGGTGCAGTGCGCATTCATTGCACGACTACTGCTCCAGCGGGTCGCGAGCGCGCTAACGCTTGACGTTGACGCTCGCTCAGGCGGCAGCCGCCGGGCCGCTGCGCTCGACAGCGAGTCCCGCCTCGCTCCATTCCTGCTTGCCTCCCGGAAAGACCGCCACATTCTGATAGCCCAGCCGGGTTAGCTCCCGCGCGGCAATGTGGGAGTTCTGACACGTCGCACTCGCGCAGTAAGCGACGATTTCGGCCGTCCTATCAGGTAGCAGGGCCGCGGCAAGCTCGCTCACCCGGTCGTGCGGCAAGTGAATTGCTCCCGGCAGATGCCAGTCGCGAAAGTATTTCTCAGGCAGCGCCTCGAGCAGAATCAAGTCGGGGCGCCCAGCGCGCAAGGCCTGCAACTCGGGAAGCGACAGTTGTTTGATCATATTCCCAGCTCCTCAACAATTCGTGAAGCGTACGCCGGCGACACTCGATGCGTGATCGGTTGCGCTGCGGAGGACAATAGGCAATGCTGTGCGCAAAGAAATCAGCAAATTTGCAAGAGACGTTTGCATGCGCGCAAAGGGCGTCCACGCCCTGAATTCGCAGGATCTTCCCCTCGTGCTGGCGCTTGCTCGCACCCGCACGCTCGCGCGCGCCGCAGAACACCTCGATGTCGACGCATCCACGATTTTCAGACGCCTGAACGATCTCGAGCGGCGGTTGCGCGTGCGGTTGTTCGACCGATCGACCCATGGCTATGCACTTACGGCGGCAGGCCAGCGAGCCGCAGCGACTGCGGAGAGGATCGAGACCGAGCTGCACGCACTCGATCGAGAGATTGCCGGGCGCGATCAGCAGCTCATGGGAAGCGTGCGGATCACGGCCTCCGAGACTCTGTCGTACGCAGTGCTGCCGCCGTTGCTGGCAAAGTTTCATGCGGTCCACCCGGGCATTCAGCTGACGCTGGCGATTGACAACCGAGTGCTTGACCTCACCCGCCGCGAAGCCGATGTCGCACTGCGAACACGCCGGCCGTCGGAAGGGAGTCTGTTTGGCCGGCGCCTCGCACGGATTGCGTGGGCTTTCTATGGCGCCAAGGGCAGCCGTCTCCTTCAGCGAAACGAGGGAGCGCCGCTTGAGCTCACGCGCCAGGCCGTGATCGGCTGGGAGGGGCACGCGGCGCGCATCGTCGCGAGCGATTGGATCGAGGCGCACGTAGCGGCGACGCAGATCGTCTATCGAAGCAACAGCCTCATCAATCATCTGATGGCTGTACGAGAGGGTCTCGGTATCGCACTCCTGCCATGCTATCTGGCGGACCCGGTTGCAGAGGTACGGCGCCTGGCACCGCCGCTGCCGGAGCTCGAGGGCGAGCTCTGGATCGTCACTCACAAGGATCTGAGGGAGACAGCGAGAATCCGCACCTTTCTGAACGTGGTGGGCGACGGGATTGCAGCCCAACGGGGGCTCTTCGAAGGAGGCCCACTTATGGGGCGCCGGTGAGTCCTTGAAATGGTTCCTTACGCGGGCCACTGCTCGCTTCCAATGAAAATGCCGTGGCCGCATTTGTTCGACGATCCGGCATGATCCGTATGGCCTATTCGGAGATTCCGAGCAGACAGGGACGGCCGGACGAAAATCGGAACGATGTCGATCCCGAGGACGGTCAGCGAGCGGCGACGGTTTGCCGTCAGCGCGCGTGCGCTTTTAGCACGTTGATGAACGCTTGCAGAGCCGCCGGCATTTGGCGCCGGCTGGGATAGTAGAGAAAAAACCCGACCGAGCGCGGCGTCCAGTCCTCCAGCAACGGGACGAGCCGCATGCTCGCTATGTGCGGTCCAACATAGATAGCGGGCACGCGGGCTATCCCCAGGCCGTCGAGAGCGGCGCGGATGGCAAGATCGCCATCGCTGCTGATCAGGGATCCCGTGACGATCACCTCCAGACTCTTCCCGCGCTTTTCAAAATCCCACCGGTGTATCACCCCGCTCGCAAAGCGCTGCCGTATGCAATTGTGGTCTCGAAGGTCTCCGGGCACTTTCGGTCGAACATGCTGGGCCAGATAGTCCGGTGACGCAACGATCGTCGGCCGCGCATCCTCGCCGATGCGCACCGCGATCATATCCTGCTCGACGCGATGGCCGGGCCGGATGCCGGCATCGAAGCGGTCGCGCACGATATCGATGAGCGCGCTGTCGGTGACGATTTCCAGAGTGATGGCCGGGTGAGCCGTGAGAAATTCCGCGAGGATCGGCTCTATCACCTGCTTCGCGGCGGGGCGCGGTACCGTGAGGCGCAGGTGCCCCGCCGGCTTATCGCGGAAGACATTGATCGATTCGACCGCCGCCTCGAAGCTCTCGAGTGCCGGTCGCAACTGCGCCAGGAGGCGCTCGCCCACCTCGGTCGGAGCGACGCTGCGCGTGGTCCGGTTGAGCAGCCGCACGCCGAGCTTTTCCTCGAGTGCGCGAATGGTTTCGCTGAGTGTCGAGCGCGAGAGGCCGAGCTGACGCGCCGCCTTGGCGAAGCTCGAGCGCTCGGCGACCGCCACGAAGGCGTTCATCTCGGCAAGCCCCAGCTTTCGCATTGGTCGGATACTCCGAATAGGCCATGCGGATCATGCCCGATTGCCGAACTACTGATAAGGCCTTAATTCTATCGAGTCAAGCGGGCCACGCGCCGGGCCGACAGGGTTGCAGAGATCATCGCGCCGATCGGGCCGGCACTTTTCGAAGGAGAACGAGATGGATCAGGTTTCGCGTTACCACCCGTTACTCGTGGCGATGCATTGGGTGCTGGCCTTGCTCATCATCGCGGCGCTGGGGCTCGGGGCCCTGGTGATGGCCAAGATCCCTAACACCGACCCGATGAAGCTCGAGGCGCTCCGCAGTCACATGAGCGGCGGTGTCCTCATCCTGATCCTCATGCTCGTTCGCCTGTTCGTGAGGACGCGGACCCGGCATCCGGCTCCCGCCACGGCCGGCGATCCGTTCCTCGATCGCATCGCCTGGGCCTCGCATCGGATGTTCTACGTCGCCGTATTGGGGATGGCCGGCAGCGGGCTTTTCCTGGCCGTGCAGGCCGGATTGTTCGGCATCGTCTTCGGCGGCCACGGCTCATTGCCACCCGACCTCTGGGTCTTCTCGATACGCGCGGTTCACTACGCGTTTTCGCGTCTCCTGATGGCTCTGATCGCCCTCCATGTCGTCGCCGCGCTCTACCACGCCCTGGTGCTCAGGGACGGGCTGCTGCGGCGCATGTTCTTCGGGCGCCGCGTCGTAAAGGCGAACGCCAGCGCAGTCCATCCTTGACCGTCCGTTTCCTGGAGTATGACCCATGACCTACATGATGCCCGCCCAAGCCTCCGCTCAGCTCCTGAGCCTGATCGTGCTTGCCACCGCCGCGCGTTGGTACCTGGTCCCGTGGCTCAAGAGCCGCACCCGCGCCGACGCGCTGATCGCGCTGCTCTGGGTGCATGTATTCCGCTATGTGGCGCTGCAGGTGTTCTCCGCGCAGCGCGACGGCTTTCCGATCTCGGATGGCGGCGCCATGGAGATCGTGATCGGCGACGTCGCCGGCGCGGTGATTGCGTTTGCGGCGATCGCGCTGCTCCGATATCGCGTGCGTCTGGCCGTCCCGCTCGCTTGGCTGCTGGCCCTGGAGACCGTCTACGACACGATCACCAACATTCAAGGCGGCGTGCGCGAACACCTCATGGGCGCCGCGAGCGGCGTTACCTGGATGGTCCTGACTTACTTCGTCCCGATAGTGGTAGTGAGCTGCGTGCTGCTCATCTGGCAGCTCTATGCGCGGCGCGGCGAGGCACTCGATCCCGCACTCGGACGCACACCCCGCCCGCACGCCGCCTCCATTCAGAGGGCCTCATAGACCGGCGGGCGACGTTCGGCCGGAACGGTATGCGAAACTCAATGGAAAACGCGCCAAGGATTCGGAATTCGGGCCTTCGATGAGGGCGTGTGACCTGACTCCCCTCGCTGCAATTAGCGCCACTTCAGCGCTTCGACGCTCGAGCCATTTCGGGACTCGAACTTGCGCGCGCACTATAGATGATTCGTGCATCAGTGACTTGGGAATGCAAACGCTGCCGCCTTGGACAGCGCTGGACGTGCCACGATGTTGGGTCTCGCCCAAGATTAGCGCTGCGGTACATTAAGGCTGCGCGGCGACAGCCTGGACACGAGCCGGCATTCGAACGCACTCGATTACTCACGAAACACCCCAGTCATGTGATCAGCCAACGCACGCGCGGCGGCCTTGGCTGCGCGTCCAGCGGGAAACACGGCGTGCACGTTCACTGAACCCATCTGCCAATCGGGTAGCACACGCACGAGTAAGCGGCTGGCGAGCGGCTCACGCGAAGCGATGACGCTTGTCGTCGCGATGCCGAGACCCGCGACGGCGGCGGCTACCGCGCCTTCATTCGCGGAAACCACAACCCGGGCTTCAAGACGAAGCGATACGCGGCGCCCGTCCTTCTCGAATGTCCAGCCGTCTGTACCCATCGGTCCCCCGATGATGGCATGCGAGTTCAGATCGGCAGGAGCTTTCGGGCGGCCGGCGCGGCGCAGGTACGCTGGCGAGGCGATGAGCACGCGGTCGGTGCTGCCGAGGCGGCGCGCGGTGGCTGTCGAATCCCCGAGCGATCC
>VBCS01000362.1 GCA_005888955.1 Betaproteobacteria bacterium | reverse complement strand
GACACGAGCGCCTACGGCGTCGATATCCGGTACCGCACCGGCTTCTGGCGCGGGCGACCGCTCAGGACGCGGATGACCGAGCTTGCGCGCGCCTTGGGCGAGCTCGCGGGAGAGCACGGCGCGTGGGTGCGTCTGCACTACGTCTATCCCTATCCGCACGTCGACGAGGTCATTCCACTGATGGCGGAGAGGCGTTTGCTGCCGTACCTGGACGTACCGTTCCAGCACGCGAGCCAGCGCATTCTCAAACTGATGAAGCGGCCGGCAAACGCGCAGGACAATCTCGACCGGATTCGTGCCTGGCGGTCGATGTGCCCGGACCTCACCATCCGCTCCACGTTCATCGTCGGGTTTCCCGGCGAGACAGAAGGCGAGTTCGACGAACTGCTGACGTTCATCGAGCAAGCCGACCTCGACCGCGTCGGCTGCTTCGCCTACTCACCCGTCGACGGCGCGGCGGCCAATGAGCTGCCCGACCACGTTCCGGAAGCGATCAAGGAAGAGCGCCGCGAGCGGTTCATGAGCACGCAGGCGCAGATCAGTGCGCGCCGTCTCCGCATGACGATCGGACGAACGCTCGACGTCCTGGTCGACTCGATCACGGATGGGCGCGCTATTGCGCGCAGCGCGGCCGACGCCCCGGAGATCGACGGCGTAGTCACGATCGAAGACGGCGGAAGCCTCGCCGCGGGCTCGTTCGCCCGCGTGAAAATCACCGGCAGCACCCAGCACGACCTCACCGGGCGCTTGGTCGCGTAGGTGTTGCATCGCCAGCCTCCAGATCAGGCTCGCGTAGCTACCCCAACGCGGGCAGCGACTCGTCGGGGGGTTCTCTGAGCTGCGCGAGTTGCGGCGCGGGATCCTTGGGTCGGGCGCGGTTCTGCCTGCCCGCTGCCGACTCCACGCAGATCCGGCCGACGACTACTTGACCGGCAGCGCGCGCAGCGCGGCGGCGAGCTGCTCGAGTATTTCGGACAGCGCCGCGTTCAGCCCCTGAATCACCGCATCGGCCGACCGCGAAGGAACGTCCCGCCGCGACTTGAGCTCCGCGGTCCAGCGAAACGCGCCCGGAGCGGCATACGCATCGGTGAGGAAGAACTTGATCGTCACGACCGCCGCCGGCTTCGCCGGATCGCGCAAGTCGCCATAGAATTCGCTGACGAATATTTCGAGCAGCTGATCCCCGTCGAGGGTGCTGGAGGGCGGCAGCACGGTTTGATACACGCCGGCTGCCGCGAGCCAGGCGGCGACCGCTTCGCCGATCATCGCCGCGGGCGCAATCAGGAACTCGTTGTAGAAGTCGGCCTCGTATTTGAGATCGCCCTCGCGATAGACGAGCGAGCGGCTGCGGAAGGGGCCCGCTACCGAGACCGCCACGACCTTGAGCGAGACATTCTTCGCCGCGGCGGCTCCTCCCGCAGCACGCGTCGGCTCCAGGACGAACGTCGATTTCAGCGGCGCGGGCTGCGCGCAGGCAGCGACGAGCAGCGCGGCGACCGACGACAGTGCGCGCCGGCGCGAAAACGAAGCGGGTGGATTCACTGTTGAGTCCCTTTCGCCGGCGCGGGCGGCGCACCGAGGATCAATCGCGATGGATTGCGCTTGGCGTCCTCGGTCAGGTCGCGCAGGTTGTCGGTGATCTGGCGCACGTTGTCGAGTGTTTTCCTCAGGTCGGACTCGGTGCCGCCGAGGACGCGGTCGAGCCGCGACAGCGTGCCCTCGAGGTGCGCCAGTGCCTTGGGCAGATTGGGATCCTCGAAGAGCTTGCGCGCCTGGGCCGCGGCGGCGCTCGCATCGGTCGGAATCTTCTTCCAGGAGGGATCATCCACAATCGCGCCGAGCTTCTGATTGGTCTGCCGCAGCTCCGCCAGAAGCGCCGTGCTTTCCTTCGAGATCTGATCGACATGAAGCTGATCGAGCTTGCTGTCGACCTTGGCCAGAACGCGTGTCGTCGATTCGGATATCTTCGCGGCGTCGACTCCTGCTACGCGCTCGTTGGTCGTGTCGAGCAGGCGGTTGAGGCGGGTCACGACGCCGTCGAGGTCGAGGTGCTGCAGCTTCTCGACGACGTCGCCCGCCGCGGAGAAGAATTGCGTGAACGTCGACTGGGTGCTCGGGATGTAGACGTGGTCCGGCTCCCACGAAACCGGCAGCTCGGGATTGACCTTGGGATCGACGTAATCGATCTCCAGGTAGTTGGTTCCCGTGATGCCTTGCGGCGCAAGCCGGATGCGCAATCCCTTTTCGATCTCCATGTGCACCGTCTCGGGGCGAGTAATCTCGCCGCCGGCCTTGGTGCCGATGAGGCGTCCCAGAATGGTCGCTTCGACCAAGACGTAGCGCAGCCGGTCGGCGGGAGGCTTGTCCTGCTGGTACTTGTTGTAGGTGAAACCGATGCGCGTGACCTCGCCCACGCTGACGCCGCGGTATTTCACCTTGGAACCGATGTCGAGGCCCTGCACCGACTCGTTGAAATAGGTCTCGATGATCGTTTTCGACTGGAACCATCGGCCCGATCCGACGATGAGCAGCAACAGCACCAGCGCGACCGTGGCGCCGATGACGAACAGTCCCAGTTTGAAATTGTTCGCCTGCGCGCTCATAGCGAAGCGTCGCGCCGCAGGCGCGCACGAAGTTCCCCTCTTCCGGCGGGAGAGGGGTTAGGGGTGAGGGTCACATTGCAATGCGAACGATCGAGACAGCTCATTACGCAGACTCCGTCGCTTCCGCTTCGCGCCGGAAGAACTGGCGCACCCATGGATTGTCGCTGGTGTCGCGCAGTACGCGCGGATCGCCTTCGGCGATGATGCCCTGGGCGCGCTTGTCGACCATGATGACGCGATCGGCGATGGCGTAGATGCTGGCAAGCTCGTGCGTGACGATCACGAACGTGATGTGCAGGCTCTCGGCCAGCCGCCGGATGAGCGCGTCGAGCTCGGCCGACGTGATCGGGTCGAGGCCCGCCGAGGGTTCGTCGAGGAACAGGATATTGGGATCGAGCGCCATCGCCCGCGCTATCGCCGCGCGCTTCTGCATCCCTCCGCTGATCTCGGAGGGCATGTGCCCGGAAAAGGCCTCGAGGCCGACCAGCTCGAGCTTCATGCGCGCGATCAGGTCCATCGCCGGCGGCGGCAGCGTAGTGTATTCCTCGAGCGGCAGCCGTACGTTTTCTAGAAGCGTCATCGATCCGAACAACGCCCCGCTCTGATACATGACGCCGATCTTCTTCAGGATCGCGTTCCGTGCTTCGCCGTCCGCAGTCACGATGTCGTCGCCGTCGATGAAGACGTGCCCCGCCATCGGCTCATAGAGGCCGATCATGTGCTTCAAGAGCGTGCTCTTGCCGGATCCGGAGCCGCCGAGAATGACGAACACCTCGCCGCGATCGATCGTGAAGCTGACGTCCTTCAGCAGCACGACGTCCGCGTAGCCGGCGGTGAGCCCCTCGACACGAACGATCGGATCGCCGGAGGTCACGGGACTCATATGTCGAGGATATAGTAGATGACGGCGAAAATACCATCGACCACGACCAGCAGCACGATGCCGGAGACGACGGCGCGAGTCGCGGAGATGCCTACCGCGCTCGCCCCCGTCTGCGTCTGCAGGCCGCGCAGGCAGCCGATCCCGGCAATGAGAATCGCGAACACCGGCGTCTTGACCAGCCCTGCGAGCACGTCCTTGAGGTCGACGATGCTGTCCACCTCCTTGAGATACGTGACGATGGGGATGTTGAACGACAGCATCGTCAAGCCCCCCGCCAGGACGCCGATCAGATCCGCGAACAGCGACAGCAGCGGAACCATCAGCACTGCCGCGATGATACGGGTCACGACGAGGAACCGCACCGGGTCGAGGCCCATCGTCGTCAACGCATTGAGCTCCTCGTTGACCTTCATCGTGCCGATCTCTGCGGCAAACGCTGCGCCGGATCGGCCCGCGAGCAGGATCGCAGTCATCAGCACGCCCAGTTCGCGTACGATCGCCAGTCCGACCAGATCGGCAACGAAGATTTCCGCGCCGAACTGCCGCATCGGCACCGCCGCCTGAAACGCGAGAATGACGCCGAGCAGGAACGAGATCAGCGCCACGATCGGCAGGGCGTTGGCG
>VBCS01000054.1 GCA_005888955.1 Betaproteobacteria bacterium | reverse complement strand
CGCCGTCCCTCACTACGTACTCGCGGCCTTCGAGTCGCATCTTACCGGCTTCCTTCGCGCCCTGCTCGCCCTCGCATGCGATGTAATCCATGTAGGTGATCACCTCGGCGCGGATAAAGCCCTTTTCAAAGTCGGTGTGGATCACGCCGGCTGCCTGCGCGGCGGTGCTCCCATGGCGGACAGTCCACGCACGCACTTCCTTCGGGCCCGCAGTGAGAAACGTGTCGAGCCCGAGAAGCTTGTAGCCGGCGTGGATTACCCGCTCGAGCCCCGCTTCCGTCAAGCCCATGTCGGCCAGGAACACCTGCTTGTCCTCGGGTTCGAGGTCGGCGATCTGTTCTTCCAGCGCGGCGCAGATCGCGACGACGGGTGCGCCCTCGCGCTTCGCCAGGGCCTCGACCGCTGCAAGCATGGCATTGTCGGCGAAGCCGTGCTCGGCGACGTTGGCGATGTACATCGCGGGCTTCATCGTGAGCAGGAACAGCGGTTGCAGGAGCGCGCGCTCTTCGGGATACAGGTCGACCGAGCGGGCGGGCTTGGCATCGTTCAACGCCGCGGCGACCTTTTCGAGTGTGGCGACGAGGCGTTGCGCTTCCTTGTCGCCGCCCGCGCGGGCGGCCTTGGCGCGCTTGGCGAGCTGCTTGTCCACGCTGGCGAGGTCGGCGAGCGCAAGCTCGGTGTTGATGGTTTCGATATCCGAAACCGGATCGAGTGCGCCGGCGACATGCACGACGTTGTCGTCGGCAAAGCAGCGGACGACGTGCGCGATCGCATCGGTCTCGCGGATATTCGCCAGGAATTGATTGCCGAGTCCCTCGCCTTTCGACGCGCCGGCGACGAGGCCCGCGATGTCGACGAACTCCACCGTTGCCGGAATTGTGCGCTCCGGCCGCTCGATCGCGGCCAACGCGGCGAGTCGCGGATCGGGAACCTCGACGATACCCACGTTGGGCTCGACAGTGCAGAAGGGATAGTTTTCCGCCGCAACGCCGGCCTTAGTGAGAGCGTTGAACAATGTCGACTTGCCGACGTTCGGCAGGCCGACGATGCCGCACCTTAGGCTCACGGGCTCGGCTTTCCGTTGTCGCCCGCGGCTCCGACCGCCCCCTGCGGGTGTGAGCTTGCCGGTCGCGTGTGCAGCTCGTGCATCGCGCGTTCGATCTCCCCGGCGGCGAGCCTCGGCCAGATGGCCAGTGTCCGCACGTTGGCATCGTCGATCAGCGCTCTCTCGTCGGCGCGCGGAGGATGCAGCACGTAATCGACGACCTCCTGCTGTGAGAGTTCGACGTCGCGCGGATGCCCGATACCGAGCCGCAGGCGCCAGAACTCGCCGCCACCGAGTTGCGCGACGACGTCCTTGAGGCCGTTGTGCCCCGCGCTGCCGCCGCCGAGCTTGAGCTTCACGCTCCCGGGCTTCATGTCGAGCTCGTCGTGCGCGATCAGGATCTCGAGCGGTGAGACGCGGTAGAAACGCGCGAGCGCGGCGACCGGGAATCCGCTCTCGTTCATGTAGCTCTGCGGCAGCACGAGGCGAACGTCGCCGCCGTCGCCGGCGCGTCCGCGCGCGATCAGGCTGTGGAAGCGCGTTTCCGATTGAAATGGGAGTCCCAGCACGCCCGCAAGCCGCTCGACGAACCACGCTCCCGCATTGTGGCGGGTGGGAGCGTACTGCCGGCCGGGATTGCCCAGTCCGACGATCAGGCGCAAAGGAAGTGGCATACCGATAGGGATAACAAAAAAGCCCGCCGGAATGCGCCCGGCGGGCCTTCTCGCGCAGGCGTTGGCCTACTTCTTTTCGTCTTTCCTGGCCGAGGCTTTCTCGGAGCCCTTCCCGGCCCCCTTGTCGCCACTTCGCTCCGCGCCTTTTTCCGCGCCTTTTTCCGCGCCTTTCTCCGCGCCCGTCTCCGCACCCTTCTCGCCGGCTTTCTCCGCTGCGGCAGCAGCAGCCGCTTCGGCTTCGGGGGTTCCGGCTTCCGCTTCGGCTTCCGGCGCGACTTCCTCGACCTCGGCGATGATCTTCGGAATGATCGCCGTCGCGACAACGGGATTCATTCCGCCGCGCGACACCGCGGTTACGCCCGCAGGGAGCTTGAGATCCGTGAGGTGGATCGATTGGTTGAGCGCGAGCTCCGACAGATCGATTTCGATGAAACCGGGCAGGTCCTTCGGCAGACAGGATACGTCGAGCTCGGTCATCACGTGACTGATGATCGCGCCCGCGAGCTTCACCGCCGGTGAGTTCTCGCCATTGGCGAAGTGCAGCGGCACTTTCATGTGGATCTTGCGGTTTGCATCGACCCGTTGGAAATCGACATGCAGCACCTGCTTGCGGAACGGATGCATCTGCACGTCTCGCAGCAGTACCTCCTGCGACTCGGAGCCGAGTTTCATCGTCAAGATCGACGAATGGAACGCCTCGTTCTTGAGAGCGTGCATGAGCGCATTGTGGTCAAGCTCGATCGGCTGCGGCTGCGCGGTCCCGCCGTAGACGACGCCCGGCGCGCGGCCCGAGCGGCGCAGCCTGCGGCTCGCGCCGCGACCCTCGACGCCTCTCGGAAAGGCGGTGAATTCGTAATGCATCGTGCAACTCCTCTGTCTGCGGCCTTCCGAAGCTTCAGGCCTCAAGGCCCGCCGGTCGTCCGCGGTGGCGACCCATCCCGGCACGCGCCGCGTGCGGGGAAAAGCATTGAATTATATGTGAAAACTGTGCCGTGCCGCAACCGGGGCTACTCGGTAAACAGCGAGCTCACCGACTCCTCGTTGGAGATGCGCGTCATCGTCTCGGCGAGCAATTGCGCGCAGGAAAGAGCGCGGATGCGTTTGCATGCGCGCGCTTCCTCGGACAAGGGAATCGTGTCGGTCACGACGATTTCGTCGAGTTCGGACTCGGCGATGCGCGCCACCGCACCGCCGGAGAGCACCGGGTGCGTGCAATAGGCGAGCACCTTTTGAGCGCCGTTCTCCTTGAGCGCAGCCGCGGCCTTGACCAGCGTATTTGCGGTATCGACGATATCGTCCATGATCACGCAGGTGCGCCCCTCGACGTCGCCGATGATGTTCACGACCTCGGCGACGTTCGCCTTGGGACGCCGTTTGTCGATGATCGCAAGGTCCGAGTCGAGCCTCTTGGCGATCGCTCGGGCGCGCACGACGCCGCCCACGTCGGGCGAAACGACGAGCAGGTTGTCGTAATTCTGCTTCC
>VBCS01000361.1 GCA_005888955.1 Betaproteobacteria bacterium | reverse complement strand
CCGATCCTGGCGGCGCCGTTCGACAACCTCAAAGCGGGAGCGCCCGCGCTGGTGCGGGCGCCGAGCGCGCCCAAGTCCGCCGGCGCGAGCTGACGGCGTCAAAGACGGCGCCGATTAGAGGAGAACAGGCCAATGTGGATCACTCGCGTCTCGATCAACAACCCGGTTTTCGCCACCATGGTCATGGTCGGGATCGTCGTGCTCGGGGTTTTCTCCTACGCGAGGCTGCGAGTCGAGCAGATGCCGGACGTCACGCTGCCGTTCGTCGATGTCGAGACCGCGTATCCGGGCGCTTCGCCGGAGGTCGTCGAAACGGATGTGAGCAAGCCCATCGAATACGCCGTCAACACCGTTTCGGGCGTCAAGCGGATCTATTCGAACTCGCGGGAAGGGCGAAGCCAGGTGTTCGTCGAGTTCCGCCTCGGCACCGACGTCACCCGCGCGATACAGGACGCCCGCGACAAAATCGTGCTGGTCCGGCCGAGTTTTCCCCGCGACGTCAAGGATCCGCAGGTCATCCGGGTCGAGATCGAGGATAACCGACCCACGATATCGCTCGCGGTGCTCTCGCCGACGGTCGAGCTGCGCGAGCTCACCTCGCTCACCGATCAGACGGTCGTCAAGGCGATCGAGAACATCCCCGGCGTCGCCCAGGTCATCGTCAACGGGCGCGTGACCCGGCAGATACTCATCCAGATCAAGCCCTCCGCGCTGGCGTCGCTCGGCATCGGCATCGATCAGGTGATGACCGCGGTGCAGAACGCTAACCAGGACGTCCCGGCCGGTCGCATCACGCGGGGTCAAAGCGACTCGGTGGTGCGCGTCGAGGGAAAGATCAAGGACCCGGCGCAGTTCGGCCGCATCATCGTGGCGCAGCAGGGTGGTGGTCCGGTCTATCTCAGTCAGGTCGCCGATGTGATCGACGGCGAGAAGGAGCTCGATTCGATCTCGCGCATCAACGGCCGGCCGTCGATCACCATCGACATCCGCAAGGCGCAGGATGCCAACATCGTCGAGACCGGCCGCGGCGTGCGCGCAGCGGTGGAATCGCTGAAGGCGCGTCTGCCGCAGGACGTCGAGGTGCGGCTCGTTTATTCGCAGGCGGACCAGGTGGAGGCGAGTGTCGCCCAAGTCAAGGCAACGATCGTCGAGGGCGCGCTGCTCACGGTGCTGATCGTGTTCCTGTTCCTGCATTCCTGGCGTAGCACGATCATCACGGGGCTCACGCTGCCGATCGCGGTGATCGCGACCTTCATCGCGCTCTACGCGTTCGGCTTCACGCTCAACATGATGACGCTGATGGCGCTGTCGCTGTGCATCGGCTTGTTGATCGACGACGCGATCGTCGTGCGCGAGAACATCGTGCGCCACCTGGGGATGGGCAAGACGCATCTTGCGGCGGCGCGCGAAGGCACCGACGAGATCGGGCTCGCGGTAATGGCGACCACGTTCGCCATTGTCGCGGTGTTCGTGCCGATCGCCTTCATGAAGGGCATCGTCGGACAGTTCTTCTTCCAGTTCGGCTTGACGGTAGCCGTCGCCGTGCTGGTGTCTCTGTTCGTGAGCTTCACGCTCGATCCCATGCTCTCTTCGCGTTGGCGCGATCCGGCCGGCGGGCGCTTCTCGCGTGTGCCGTGGCTGGGACGCTTCATGGACCGCGTCGAGGCTGTCGTCGAATGGGTGCACGTCGTATACGGACGGCTGCTTGAGTGGGCGATCTCGGATGCCAAGCATCGGCTCTACGTTCCGGCATTCGGCGTCTGGACCGCGGCGCGGACGCGACGCTGGGACGCGCTCAAGCCCCGCCGGGCGACGATCAGCAATCGCGGCATCGTGCTGTGGACCGCGCTGCTCATCTTTTGCGGCAGCTTCGCGCTCCTTCCGTTCATCGGCAAGGAATTCTCGCCGCAGGTCGACGAGAGCTTCATTTCCCTGCGTCTCAACACGCCCGTCGGCACGAGCCTCGAGTCCACCGACGGCAAGGTGCGCGAGGTCGAGGAAGTGCTCAAGCAGTTCCCCGAAATTGTCCTCGCGATGACGACGGTAGGCAGCTGGGATGGTCGCAACTACGCGCGGGTGAACTTGAAGCTGACCGATCGCGGTGATCGCTCGCACTCGCAAAAGGACCTCGAGCGCGCAATTCGGTACGCGCTGCAGCGGATCCCCGGGATCGAGCTCGCGCTGGGTTACGATCGCCCGATCTGGGTCAACCTGCTGGGCCCGGACCCCGACACGCTCAAGCAGTTGATCAGCGAGTTCGCCGAAAGGGTTGCCAAGGTTCCCGGAATCGCGGACATGGAGATCTCGGAGAAGGCGGCTAATCCGGCGTTATCGATCCGGCTCAACAATGACGCCGCGGCGGATCTGGGCATCTCGGTGCAGCAGGTCGGTGCTACGGTGCGCCCGCTGCTCGCGGGCGAGACGGTCACTTACTGGCTGGGACCCGACGCGCAAAACTACGAGGTCAACGTACAGTTGCCCAGAGAGGGCCGAAGGCTTGCCTCCGACCTCGGCAATCTCTATCTGTCGACCAACAAGCGCGGGCCCGACGGCGAGCTGCGCATGGTGCCTTTGCGCCAGGTGGCCGAGATCGTCGAGACGACGAGCCCGCAGATCATCAAGCGGCAGGATCTGCAACGACGCGTCGCGCTCTACGCCAACGCGGAAGGTCGCCCCTCGGGCAATGTCGGCGACGACGTCAAGAAGATCGTCGATACCATGCAGCTACCGCCTGGTTACCGCTTCGTCATCGCCGGGCAGCAGGAAGACTTCGCGGAATCAGCCGCGGCACTGGTGGCATCGCTCGGCCTCGCGATCATCTTCATCTATCTCGTGCTTGCGTCGCAGTTCGCCAGTTTCACGCAACCGATTGCGATCATGGCGTCATTGCCGTTCACGCTGATCGGCGTGCTCCTCGCATTGCTGCTGACCGGAACCTCGATGAACATTTTTTCGATGATCGGGTTCGTGATGCTCATGGGACTGGTGACCAAGAACGCGATCCTGCTCGTCGATTTCGCCAACCGATCGCGTCGAGCGGGCGTGGCGCTGCACGATGCGCTGCTCTTGGCGGGCCAGGTGCGCCTGCGGCCGATCCTGATGACGACGAGCGCGATGATCTTCGGCATGCTGCCGCTGGCGCTGGGGCTGGGCCAAAGCGGCGAGACGCAGGCGCCGATGGGACGCGCGATCATCGGCGGCGTGATCACGTCGACGCTGCTGACACTCGTCGTCGTGCCGGTCATCTACACCTACCTCGATCGCCTGTTCGAGTGGAGGAAAGCCAGGCATGCTGCGCGTCAGGCTCGCGGCGCGGAGGCGGCCGACGCGCCGGCCAGCGGCGATTGACGTGGAATGATGGCAGACGGCATCATTGGCCGACTTCGGGTCAGCTGTCCTGTTAGGGGCCTGTCGGGCTTGCTCTCACGCGACAGTAAGCCCGACAGGCTCCTAGACAAAGGGGATGCATGGATT
>VBCS01000360.1 GCA_005888955.1 Betaproteobacteria bacterium | reverse complement strand
GCAGCGGGTTGCGATCGCCCGCGCGCTCATCACCGATCCGACGCTTATCGTCGCCGACGAGCCGACGGGCGACCTGGATCGCACGACCGGAGAGGAAATCCTGGGTTTGCTCGAGCGGCTCAACCGCGAGCTGGGCAAGACGATCCTGCTCGTGACGCACGATCCCAAGGCCGCCGAGAAGGCCCACCGGATCGTGCATCTCGAGAAGGGCGTTTTGGTCGATTGAGTGGTTTCGTAGGGCGGAATTCATTCCGCCGCGGCGCTGGATGGGTTTGCCTCGTGCGAATGAATTCGCACCTACAGATTCGCGGCCGTTGCGATGGGAATTACGCCGCGGCCTTGCCCGGGCGCCGCTGCGCGTGCAGGAGGTCGTCGTCGAGCGAGCTATCTATTGCCGCTTGCGTCGGTGCCGGCGGAACGAGCATTAGTTCGCGTTCGGCGGCCTCGATGGCCTGCAGGATCGCGTTGCCGTCCATTTCGTGCTCGACATTGCTGCGGGCTGCAGCCCAAGCTTCCCGGACGGCGCGCTCTTCGACTACGTCCGGATCGAGCTCGTCCAGCAGCGTGTCGATGGTCGAAGCGTCGGCAGCGATAGAATTCGTGCGCGTGCGCGACGCCGTGCTTTCCCCCGTAGCGACCAGAAGCGGTGCGACGGACCTTGACTTCGACTCGGATGGCGTTCCGCGTATCGTCGTCGCTTCGGCGTAGGAAAGCGGTGAAAGCGTTGCGGGCGGCGCCGAAAGGTTCGTGACCGAGCTCGGACCGGCGTAGGAGCCTTCGCGCGTCCACTGCGGAATTGGGGGCGGGGCGCGGCGCTGCCGCATGACCTTGACGAACGCGATCGTGCACAGGGTGACGAAGCTCGCTGCAAGGTACCAAAACGCATTGCTCCACCCGCCGAAAAATGCCGATGGCGCGGCTGGCTGCCCGAGCGACGCTTCAGTCGGCGCTGCAGGCAGCGCCGAGGTTCGAGTCCCGATCGGGCGCAATGCCGTGGACGTGGACGCGCCCATCGCGGCGAGTTGCTGCCGCTCCAAACTTGCGCCGGCTGCCGGCGCGGACGCTCGCGCGGAGCGTGACTCGGAGGCAGTCGGCGCCCGCTCCGCGTTGCGCCGCGCAGCGGCCGGCGGCAGCACGGGCCGTTCCTGTCCGGGTTCGCGCGCCGTTGGTTGCACTGCCGCCGCCGCCGGGGCGCCCGCGACTTGCGGGTTCAGCAGCAACACATAATCGCGCCGGCTCATTGTTTCGCATCCGGCCTGGATACCAAAGCGGATGGCTGGCTCGGTGACGGGGTTCACTGTCGTCACGACCAGCCGGAAAGCAGACGCTGGGCGTTCAAGACTGACCTGTGCCGTCACTGTTGGCGCAGACCCGTCGCCCGCCGGCACGACTCGGAAGCAGCTGGCCTGCAGCAATTCGCCCGGCGCGGTCGAGATTGGAATTACCGCGCGTAGCGGCGATCCGACCGATCACCGTGGCGATCAGCAGCGCCATGGCGACCGCGACGAGGAAGCGAAACGGTGCGTAAACTGGCACGGCGACGGCGGCTCTCGGTCCGTAATTGCGCTTTGTAGGGTGCATCTTCGCGAAGATCGGTTCCAAGCCGGCCAATAGCCGGCATTTCCCCATTAAAAGCAACTTCCATGCCGTGGTTCATACGGCCCGTGACGCTCATATACGCGGCATAAGGTAAGCTTGCCCTCTTTGTATCTGCCATGTATTTCCTTCGTCTCGTCGTCAAGAACGCGCTGCGACACAAGCTGCGCACGACGCTCACGATCGTCGGCATCGTGGTCGCGATCAGCGCGTTCGGACTGTTGCGTACGGTCATCGACGCGTGGTACGCCGGGGCCAACGCGAGCTCCAGCGCTCGACTGATTACGCGCAACGCGGTATCGCTCGTCTTTTCGTTGCCGCTCACTTATGCGCAGCGGATCCGTCAGATGCCAGGCGTGACCACGGTCTCGTGGGCGAATTGGTTCGGAGGCGTATACATCAGCGAGCGCAATTTCTTCCCGCAATTCGCGATCGATGCGCCCACTTATCTCGAGATTTATCCGGAGTTCCTGCTCTCCGCCGAGGAAAGGAAGGCTTTTCTCACCGATCGCCAGGGGGCCATCGTCGGCCGCAAGCTCGCCCTGCAGTATGGGTGGAAGACAGGCGATCAGATCCCGCTGCGCGGCACTATTTTCCCGGGCACATGGACGTTCAATCTGCGCGGCATCTACGACGGCGCAACGAAGACCACCGCCGAATCGCAGATGTTTTTTCATTGGGCCTACTTGAACGAGTCGGTCAAGAAGCGCGTTCCTCGCCGCGGCGACCAGATCGGGGTGTTGATCGAGCAGCTGAAGGACCCGGATCAGGCTGCCACGGTGTCGCAGGCGATCGATTCGACGTTCAGGAATTCGCTGGCCGAAACGCTGACTGAGACCGAGAATGCCTTCCAGCTGGGCTTCGTGTCGATGTCGGAGGCGATCCTGCTCGCGATCCAGGCGGTGTCGTTCGTCGTCATCGTTATCATCATGGCGGTGATGGCCAATACGATGGCGATGACCGCGCGCGAGCGCGGCACCGAGTACGCGACGCTCAAGGCGCTGGGCTTCGGCGGAGGCTTCGTTGCTTTGCTGATCTTTGGCGAGTCGCTGCTGATCGCGGCGATCGGCGGCGTCGCGGGCATCGCGCTCACTTTCCCGCTGGCCAATGCCTTCCGCGAAGCGCTGGGGACATTCTTTCCGATCTTCTACGTTAGCGACGAAACGCTAACCCTGCAGCTCGGTGCGGCGCTCGTCGTCGGCGTCGTAGCCGCCATATTTCCGGCTTGGCGTGCGTCGCGGCTGCCCGTGGTCGAGGGCTTGCGTGCGATCGCCTGAATGCGATGCGTGTACCGGTCATCTATATCATCCGCAATCTCTTCGCGCGTCGACTCACCACGGCGCTGACCGCAGGCGGCATGGCGCTCGTGGTCTACGTCTTCGCGACGGTGCTCATGCTCTCCGCAGGGCTCAAGGCGACGCTGGTCGCGACGGGACAGGACGACAACGTGCTCGTCATTCGCCGCGGCTCGCAGACCGAGGTACAGAGCGGTATCGACCGCATGCAAGCCGGAGTCGTCGAGAGTCTGCCGGATATCCTGGTCG
>VBCS01000053.1 GCA_005888955.1 Betaproteobacteria bacterium | reverse complement strand
GTCGCCCTTCGACAGGCTCAGGGCGAACGGGAAGCTTGTCAGATTCGCTAGCGTCGCTGGCCGACGACCGCGCCGACGAAGATCCCGGCAACCGCGCCGAGCGCGAGTCCGATCGCGTCGTAGCCGGTCGCGACGCCCAACGCCGTCCCCACGGCGATACCCACGACCAGCCACAGCCCGCTGAAGCGTTCCTGCAAAGCGTTCATGAGCTGCTCCCGATCATCCGTTGTAAAGAGTGCCGGTGTTGATCACCGGCTGCACTTCGCTCTCCGCGCAGAGCACGGTCATCAGATTGCTGACCATCGCGGCCTTGCGCTCGTCGTCGAGATCGACGACCTGCTTGGCGGAGAGCTCATTCAACGCCATCTCGACCATCGACACCGCGCCGTGCACGATCTTGGTTCGCGCGGCGATGATTGCTTCGGCCTGCTGCCGCCGCAGCATGACTTGCGCGATTTCCGGTGCGTAGGCGAGGTGCGTGAGCCGCGCTTCCTCGACCACGATGCCGGCCTTGTCCAGGCGCTGCTGCAGCTCGAGCACGAGCGCATGAGTGACGACGTCCGCGCTGGCGAGCAGCGTTGGCTGGTGCTGACCCGCGACCGCGGCGCCGTCGCCTTCGTCGTAGGCGAACGAGGAGGCGAGATGCCGCACGGCGGCCTCGCTCTGCAGCTTCATGTAGTTCTCGTAGTTGTCGACGTCGAAGCTCGCCTTGGCGGTGTCGTCGACACGCCAGACGACGACCGCGGCGATCTCGATCGGGTTGCCGCGCTTGTCATTGACCTTGAGGCGCTCGCCGTTCAGATTGCGCGCGCGGAGCGATATCTTGCGCCGCGTGTAAAACGGATTGGTGCCGCGAAGTCCGGTCATTCGGGTCGTCCCTCGGTAGCTGCCAAAGAGCTGCAGGATCGCCGCTTCGTTCGGCTGTACGGTGTACAGACCGGCGAGGAGCAGCACGCCGAGGGTCATCAAGGCCATGAAAATGAGCACTGCGCCGACGAGTCCAGCGACTGACGATGGCCGTCCGGAGGTGACGGTGTAGTGGACGAGAACCCAGATCGCGACCGCGACCAGTGCGATGCCGACGCCGAGCACCGCGAACCCGTTCCACGTGCCGATTAGACGCTCATCGTGTGCGCTCTTGCCCGCGTTTGCCGCTGTGCGATCCATGCTGCCCTCCGCTGGAAGCGTCCTGCCGCAGCCGCAGCCCGGGACGCAATTTTGACCGATATCTAAATGATATCAATATAATATTGGAGCCGTCAAGCGGACGAAGCAAAAAAAAGCGGACGGGGTTGCCGTCCGCTTCGAAAGGCGCCGTGAACCGGGGCGGCGCCGAGGGGAGAGAAGTCAGGTCTCGAACGATCAACCGAGCGTCACAGGAATGAAGATCCGCGCGTCGTTGCGCTGGACGAGCAGGGCGACCGTCTTGCCCGACTTGTCGACCGCGCTCTTCAATTCCTCGACGCTTTTCACCGGAGTATTGTTGACCGCGACGATCACGTCGCCCGGACGCACGCCCGCGCGCTCCGCCGCGCCGGCGACGTCCTGAACGACCAACCCGTGGTCGAGATCGGTGCTGCGCTTCTCGTCGGCGCTCAGCGGACGTACGGCAATACCGAGCTTGGCCTTGCCGAGCGTTTCCTTGTCGCGTGCATCGGCGATGGTTTTATCCTTGATCGCGCCGATCGTGGCGGTGAGCTGCTTGGGCGAGCCGTTGCGCCAGATGTCGAGTGTCACTTTCGAACCCGGTTTGAGCGAAGAGATCATCGGCGGCAGATCGCCCGAGCGGGAGATCTCCTTGCCGTCGAGCTTGAGGATGACGTCGCCCGGCTCGAGGCCCGCATTCGCACCCGCACTGCCTTTCTCGACCGAGGCGACGAGCGCGCCGGTGGGCGACTTCAGGCCGAAGTTCTGTGCTAGCGCCTGATTGACTTCCTGGATCGCGACGCCGAGCCGGCCGTGGCTTACCTTGCCGTCGTGTTGGATCTGGTCCTTGACCTGCATCGCGACGTCGATCGGGACAGCGAAGGCGAGACCCTGGAAGCCGCCGCTGCGGCTGAAGATCTGCGAATGGATGAACGGCACATACGAATCGCCCGGCAGCGAGCGCGACTTGGCGCTGACGATGCCGGCAGTCACCGTATTCTCGAAGCCGAAGGGCTGGCCGATCGCCACCACCCATTCGCCGACCTTGGTCGTTTTCGGATCGCCAATGCGCACGTACGGCAGATCGCGCGCGGCGATCCTGAGGACCGCGATGTCGGTCGTCTTGTCGACGCCGAGAACCTTGGCGGTGAACTCGCGCTTGTCGGTCAGCTTGACGGTCACTTCATCGGCGCCATCGACGACGTGCGCATTGGTCAGGATCACGCCGTCCGCGCTGACGATGAAGCCGGAACCGACGCCCCGCATCGGACCGCGCTCCTGCGGTTGTTCGGGAAGCTGAAACTGGAACGGCAGATTGCGGAAGAATTGCGGCAGGTCCTCATCGTCCGGCATCTGGAAGCGCGGCACGCGCGCC
>VBCS01000364.1 GCA_005888955.1 Betaproteobacteria bacterium | reverse complement strand
CACGGAACTCGCCGCGCGCGCCAGGCTGTGGCAGGATCGCATGCAATGACCCCGAACCTCAACGCCGACCCGGCCGAGCTCGCCAAGTTCGGCGCGCTGGCGCATCGCTGGTGGGATCCAACCGGCGACTTCAAGCCGCTGCACGACATCAACCCATTGCGTCTGGACTATATCGCGCGCCGCAGTCGCGGCCTCGAAGGGAAACAGGCCCTCGACGTCGGCTGTGGGGGAGGCATTCTCGCCGAAGCGATGGCGACTGCCGGCGCCAGGGTGCTCGGGATCGATCTCTCCGACAAGGCGCTCGCGGTGGCGCGATTGCATCAGCTCGAATCCGGCGTCGAGGTCGACTATCAGCTCAGCACTGCGGAGACGCTGGCGGCGGAGCAACCGGGCCGCTTCGAGATTGTCACGTGCATGGAGCTGCTCGAGCATGTTCCGGACCCCGCGTCGACGATCGCGGCTTGCGCAACGCTCGTCAAACCCGGCGGGCTCGTCGTGTTCTCAACCATCAACCGCAATCCGAAGGCGTACCTCTTCGCCGTCATCGGCGGCGAATATCTGCTGCGATTGTTGCCGCGCGGCACGCACGATTACGCCCGATTCATCAAGCCCTCCGAGCTCGTCGGCTTTGCACGGCGTGCCGGTCTCGAAGCCGATGACCTCGTCGGCATGACCTACAACCCGCTGACGAGGACGTACCGCCTGGAGGCCGACACGTCGATCAACTACATCGCGACCTTTCGCCGCGATGCGTGAGAATGGCGCGCGCCCGAAGCCGCGCGCGCTGCCCGTGCGCGCGGTACTGTTCGACCTCGATGGCACGCTCGCCGACACGGCGGCCGACCTCGCTGCAGCGCTGAATCGGGTTCGTGCCGATCGCCAGTTGCCGCCGCTGCCGGTCGCGACGTTGCGTCCCCACGCGTCGGACGGAACGCGCGGGATGCTTGGCGCCGGGCTCGGCGTGACGCGCGAGCATAGGGACTGGGACGTCCTCAAGGACGCATTTCTGGACTACTACGCAGCCGCGATCGCGGTGCACACGCGGCTGTTCGCCGGCGCCGAGGAGGTCCTCGCCGAGATCGAACGGCGGCGCCTTGCCTGGGGCATCGTGACCAACAAAGCCGCCCGCTTCACGCTGCCGCTGCTCGAGCAGCTCGCGCTCGCGTCACGTGCGAATGTCGTCGTTTGCGGCGATACGACAGCGCAGGCCAAGCCTCATCCAGCCCCGCTGTTGCACGCTGTCACCCAACTCGGGCTCGACGCGGCGGGCTGCGTATACGTCGGTGATGCCGAGCGCGATGTTGCGGCGGCGCGCGCGGCGGGCATGGCATCTCTCGTCGCGAGGTACGGTTATATCGCGTCCGACGTTCTGCCTCAATCGTGGAAGGCCGATGGATTCATCGATTCGCTGCCCGCGGTGCTCGATTGGCTGCCGACCCGCGACGTGTCAGCACTGTGAACCTGCGGCGATGGAGCTGACCCGTTCGGGGCTGGTTCAAGTCACGCGGGGCACGCTCCGGCGTTGAGATAGAGCCATTGCTGGGCCTTGCCCTCCCGGATACCGGTAACCCATACCGACTGGCTTCGAGTGAGCGGCTGCAGCACGGTCGCCCCGATGTCGTCGGGGATCGCCAGCGCGATGCCGTTGGCACGCTCGATATGATCGCCGTTCCTCAAGCCCATCATGCCGGCAAAGCCGCTTTGATCGCGCACGATCAGACCTCCCGGACCGGTCTGGACTAGAGCCTTCCACGTATCGGGCGCCTTGATCATGCCGGATAGCAGCTCGGCGTTCAGACGTATGACCTGCCCGGCGAATCCTGCAGGCGCGGCGCAGGTCGCGAGCTTCGGGCCCGTAACCGCCATCGCAGTACGCGCCTTGTCCGCCGCCGGGGCGCTGCGCAACGCGATTTCGCGGCGACCACCAGCTTCGATCAGTGTCACGCCGCCCGGCCAGACCGCCTCGACGCGCACGCCCGGCACGACGTCGGTTCCGGCAGCGGCGAGCAGCGGGCCGCGCGCACCGCGGAACAGCGCGTAGCCGCGGCCATCCTGTTGCGCGAATACGCCCAGCAAACGCAGGTCGCCGCTCACCGCCGACGGCTCGCTCGCCGGCGCGAGCGGAGCGCGTGTTCCGAACAGCTGCGCTTCCCCGATGCGCCGTGCGTACTCGCCCTGCGGGCCGCTCTGCGCAATCACGACCCGCGCCGGGCCGAACCAGCGCCAGCCCCAATGCGCGAGCACGAGCGCGAGCAGCGCGAGCGCGGCGAGCATGCTGCCGCCGGCGACGATCCGGGATCGCCATGGAGGCGCCGCGGCGGCGCCGCTCGTCGCGTATAATTCAGGTTCGCTCACGTCATCTCGTGCTAAGAGCGTCCAAGAGCCTCTAAGTTGAATCCGCAGCTGGCGCGGTTGCAGCCGTATCCGTTCGAGCGATTGCGAGCGCTTTTCGCGGGAGTCACGCCGAACGCGGCACGCCGGCCGATCAATCTCTCGCTGGGCGAGCCCAAGCATCCGACGCCACCGCTGATTCTGGAAGCGCTCGCGGCAGGGGCCAAGGGTCTCGCGAATTATCCCACAACCGCGGGCCCGCCCGCCTTGCGCGAGGCCATCGCGGCGTGGCTTTCTCGCCGTCACGCGCTGGGCACGCTCGACCCAGCCACGCAGGTGCTGCCGGTGCTGGGCAGCCGCGAAGCGCTGTTCGCATTCGGGCAGACCGTCATCGACGCGAGCCGAGTCGGCGCAACCGTCGTCGTGCCGAATCCGTTCTACCAGATCTACGAAGGCGCGGCGCTTCTCGCCGGCGCAACGCCACACTGCGTCAACAGCATCGCCGAAAACGGTTATGCGCCGCGCTGGGACGAGGTGCCGGTGAGCGTATGGGCGCGGACGCAATTGCTGTATGTGTGCTCGCCGGACAACCCGACCGGGCGCGTGATGAGCCTGCGCGATTGGCAAGCGTTGTTCGAGCTCTCCGATCGCCACGATTTCATCATCGCTGCCGACGAATGCTACTCGGAAGTGTATTTCGATGAAGCGAACCCGCCGCTCGGGTCGCTGGCTGCGGCCGATGCGCTCGGACGCGCGGGCTATCCGCGACTGCTCGTGTTCGGCAGCCTGTCGAAACGCTCGAACGCACCCGGGATGCGCTCGGGTTATGTCGCGGGTGACGCCGCGCTTATCAAGGCGTTCCTGCTCTATCGGACGTATCACGGTTCCGCGATGTCGCCGGCGGTCGCGGCCGCGAGCATCGCCGCCTGGAACGACGAAACGCACGTGCGCGCCAATCGTGCCAAGTATGCGGAGAAGTTTGCGCAGCTTGCGCCGCGCGTCGCAGCGGTCTACCCGGCGGCGCAGCCCGATGCCGCGTTCTATCTATGGGCCCGTGTTGAGGAGGACGACGCCGAATTTGCACGGCGCCTGTACGCCGAGGAAGCGCTGACCGTGCTGCCGGGCAGTTATCTCGCGCGCGAGGCAAACGGCGTCAACCCCGGCCGCGGCTACGTTCGCATCGCGCTGGTCGCCGAGCTCGACGAGTGCAGCGAAGCCGTCGAGCGCCTCGTGCGCTTCGCGCGCCCCGGATAGGGCCAAGAGGGCGTCTCGCCCCGGATGGGGCCATTTTGTCGCGTCCGGACGCGGCCTGTCGCTCGATCAAATGGCGCGCGCAGCGCCGCGTACAATCGGGGGCATGACGACCTCCAGCACAACTTCCGGCACTCGTACCGCCCCGTGGTGGACGCCCGTTTTCGCTGGCTGCCGGGTGTCCTGGCAATCCGTCGCACTGATCCTGGCGATCAACACCGGTGTGGCCGCGATCCTCTACACCGAGGAGACACGTCCGTTCTGGCA
>VBCS01000354.1 GCA_005888955.1 Betaproteobacteria bacterium | reverse complement strand
CTTCGGCAGGGGGCATCGTCAACGATGGCACGCGGTACACGCTCTCGCCTTCCACGCCGAGCGCCTCTCGGCTCGTAGCGAGCAGGTGCACGTGCGGCAGCGCGCGCAGGAGTACCTGCACGGCCTTCGCGGCCTCGTCGACGACGTGCTCGCAGTTGTCGAGCAGCAGCAGCGCGCGCTTGCCGCGCAGTGTGGCTTCGATGAGGGTGAGCGGCGAGACGTCGCCTTCTGCGCGCGCGCCAAGCGCGCTCGCGATCGCATGCGCGACAAGCGCCGCGTCGGCCACCGACGCGAGTTCCACGAGCCAGACCCCATCGTCGAACGTGCCGGTCAGCTCGCTGGCCGCCTCGATTGCCAGGCGTGTCTTGCCGGTCCCGCCCGAACCGATCAGCGTGACCAGCCGCGACTTGCGTGCCGCCTCGCGGACCTGTGTCAGCGCCTGCCCGCGTCCGACGAAACTCGTCAGCGCCGGAGGCAGGTTCGTGCGCAACGCTTCTTGCGTGCGGATCGGTGGGAATTCGGAGCGCAAGCCTGGCACGACAAGCTGGTAGAGCCGTTCGGGGCGCGCAAACCCGCGCAAGGTGTGATCGCCAAGATCGCTTAGCGCACCGCCCGCCGGCAGCTTCCGGTCGAGGAGCGCCACCGTCGCGGCGGTGGCGAGTATCTGGTCGCCATGCGCTGCCGACATCACGCGCGCAGCCCTCGCCAGCGAGGGGCCGCGGAAGATTTCGTCTTCCGCCATGTCGACCGCGCCCGAATGGAGCCCCATGCGCACATGGATCGGCGCATCGCCCCAAGCTTGGGTACAAAGAGCGCGCTGCGCATCGACCGCTGCGAGGACAGCAGCGGTCGCGTCCGGGAACGCGACGCAGAACGCGTCGCCGACGACACGGAACGCGTTGCCACCATGAGCCGTGATCGCTTCGCGCAGCAGCGCATTGTGACGCTCTGTCGCAGCACGCATCGCGTCTGGCCGGCTGTCCCAGAGGGGCGTACTACCCTCGATGTCGGTAAAAAGAAACGTGAGGGTCTGCGG
>VBCS01000357.1 GCA_005888955.1 Betaproteobacteria bacterium | reverse complement strand
CAAATCGAGCTCGCCCTGCACGGACCAATGCCCGCGCCGCAACCGCGTGAGCACGTCGCCGGCGAGGCCTTTGCGCAGAAACGTCTGCTCGGCCTCGAGCTCCTGGCCGACTTCCCAGTTGGCAGGCGAGGGCTCGACCCCGTGCTTGCTCATCGCGAGCGCGTCGGCTTCATCGGCGAGGCGCTTCGCCGGCACGCTCGCTGGACGGGCACGTACGACAGGGGCCCGATTGTGAGATCGCAACGGCTCGACATCGGCAAACACCTGGCGCAAATCGACTTCGGCATCGGCAGGCTTGTGACGTGCGAGCTTGCGCGCCGCGGCCGCAGGTGGTGGCGTCGGCTTGCTCGATTCGGGCGCAGTCTTCCGCGCCGTCGCGAGAAGCGCCTTGAGCTCGGAGAGTTTTGCCATGCGGGCGCCTCTTACTCAACGGATTCGAGGTATGCCTCGGCATCGAGCGCCGCCATGCAGCCGGTGCCGGCGCTCGTCACCGCCTGGCGATAGACATGATCGGCGACATCTCCAGCGGCGAACACGCCCGCTACGCTGGTGCTAGTAGCATCGCCCTCACTGCCGCCCTTCACGTGGATGTAGCCATTCTTCATATCGAGCTGGCCTTCGAACAGCTGCGTATTGGGCGTGTGGCCGATCGCGATAAACACGCCTTGCACGTCGAGGTCGCGGATCGCGCCGTCATTCGCATGTTTGACCCGCACGCTTTTGACTCCCGAAGTATCGCCGAGGACCTCGTCGAGCACATGGTCGAAAAGCACCTGCACATTGCCACCCTCGCGGGTCTTGGCCAGCAAGCGATCGACGAGTATCGCTTCGGCGCGGAATTTGTTGCGGCGATGTACGAGCGTCACCCGGCGGGCGATGTGCGACAGAAATAGCGCCTCTTCGACCGCGGTGTTGCCGCCGCCGATGACGACCACGTCCTGACCCTTGTAGAAAAAGCCGTCGCAAGTCGCGCAAGCCGACACGCCCTTGCCCATGAACGCCTGTTCCGAAGGCAACCCCAGATACCGCGCCGATGCGCCCGTAGCGATAATCAGCGCATCGCAGGTGTAGGTCCCCGAATCGCCGACCAGACGAAGCGGCCGCTCGTCGAGCCGTGCGGTGTGAATCTGGTCGAACGCGATCTCGGTCTCGAAGCGCTCGGCGTGCAGCTGAAACCGCGCCATGAGGTCGGGGCCCTGGACGCCGGCAGCATCGGCGGGCCAGTTGTCGACGTCGGTGGTCGTCATGAGCTGTCCGCCTTGCGCAAGACCCGTGATCAGCACCGGCCTCAGGTTGGCGCGCGCGGCGTATACTGCGGCGGTGAACCCGGCCGGACCGGAACCAAGAATCAGCAGGCGCGCGTGTTTGGGAGTCATGAGCACCACCGCTCGAAGAGCGCGATCGCGGCAAAAATTCGAGCGATTCTAACCGATGTGGGGGTAATCCCCGGAGACCCCAATCCGGCGTGCCTCCGCGTCCGGCCTATATCTAATGTGGGGCGTGAACTAAGCTTCACAATCCAATGATTATTAGTAAAAAAAATATTGTGACAAACCGTCGCGCGAGCCGCCCTGAACCGTCGCTCTCACCGAAGGCCGCCGCGCTCGTTCGCGAATCCTGGTGGCTGCTCGTCGTCGCGCTGCTCACATTTCTTACGCTCACGCTGGCGACGTATCACAAGACCGACGCCGGATGGTCGTACTCCGGTACCGGCGCGATGATCCAGAACAAGGGCGGCGCGGTCGGCGCGTGGCTCTCCGATCTATTGTTCTACCTTTTCGGTTTCTCGGCGTGGTGGTGGGTTTTCGCCGGCATCATCCTGGTCGTCGCCGGGTACCGCAGGATAATCGCAGCGGGCCGCACTGACGTCGAACCCCGCCACCATCCGTGGCTTGCCGTGCCGGGCTTTGTCGTCCTGCTGCTCGCCAGTGCGGCCGTCGAAGCACTTCGGCTCTATCGCCTGCCGGCCACGTTGCCGCAGCACCCGGGGGGAGCGATCGGCGACGTCATCGGCAGCGGCCTAGCCCGGGCGCTCGGCTTCAACGGCGCGACGCTGTTGCTCATCGCGTTGCTCGCCATCGGCTGGACGCTACTCACCGGGATGTCGTGGCTCAAGCTGATGGAGCGCATCGGCGGCGGGATCGAAGCGGCAATCGGCTGGACGCGAAAGCGGCGCGAGGACCGCCGGGATCGGCAGATCGGCGCCGCGGCGCTCGAGCAGCGCGAGCACGCGGTCGAGGCCGCGCGCGAGATCGACGAGGAACGCGAGCCGGTCGTCGTCGTGCCACCGGTTTTCGAGGTGCCCAAGTCGGAACGCGTCGTCAAGGAAAGGCAGAAGCCGTTGTTCCAGGATCTGCCCGATTCGCCTCTGCCGCCCCTGGCCCTGCTCGAGGATGCGCCGTCGGGGCACGAGCAAATCAGTGCGGAAACACTCGAGTTCACTTCGCGGCTCATCGAGCGCAAGCTTGCCGACTTCGGTGTTGCGGTGAAGGTCCTCGCCGCGTATCCGGGGCCGGTGATCACGCGCTTTGAAATCGAGCCTGCGATCGGCGTCAAGGGCAGTCAGATCGTCAGCCTGATGAAAGACCTGGCGCGCGCTCTGTCGGTGGTCAGCATCCGCGTAGTCGAAACGATTCCCGGCAAGTCGTGCATGGGGCTGGAGCTGCCGAATCCGCGCCGGCAGCTGGTTCGGCTGGTCGAGCTGCTCTCGTCCGCGGCGTACAACGATCTGCCGAGCCCGCTGTCGCTCGCGCTGGGGAAGGACATTGCCGGCAAGGCGGTGATCGTCGATCTGGCACGCATGCCGCACTTGCTGGTCGCCGGAACGACGGGCTCGGGCAAATCGGTCGCGCTGAACGCGATGATCCTGTCGCTGCTGTACAAGGCCGAGCCGCGGCAGGTGCGGTTGATCCTGATCGACCCGAAGATGCTCGAGCTGTCGGTCTACGAGGGCATTGCGCATCTTCTGGCGCCCGTCGTCACCGACGTCAAGCTCGCCGCCAACGCGCTCGGCTGGTGCGTCGGGGAGATGGAGCGGCGCTACCGGCTGATGTCGACGCTGGGTGTGCGCAACCTCGCCGGCTACAACGCGCGCGTCGTCGAGGCGCGCAAGGCGAAGAAGCCGCTCACGAACCCATTCTCGCTGACGCCCGACAATCCCGAGCCGATCGAGGAAATGCCGCTGATCGTCGTGGTGATCGACGAGCTTGCCGACCTGATGATGGTGACCGGCAAGAAGATCGAGGAGCTGATCGCGCGGATCGCGCAAAAGGCGCGCGCGGCAGGCATCCACCTGATCCTCGCGACGCAGCGCCCTTCGGTCGACGTCATCACCGGCCTCATCAAGGCCAACATTCCATCGCGCATCGCGTTCCAGGTCGCGAGCAAGATCGATTCGCGCACCATCCTCGACCAGATGGGTGCCGAAACGCTGCTCGGTCAGGGTGACATGCTTTATCTGCCGCCCGGTACCGGCCATCCGCAGCGCGTGCACGGAGCGTTCGTATCCGACGGCGAAGTGCACCGGGTCGTCGAGCACCTCAAGGCTCAGGGCGGTCCGCAATATCACGACGGCATTCTCGACGCCGGCGCGAACGGAGAGAGCGAGGAGCGGATCGGCCTCGATGCCGGCAACGCCGAAGCCGACCCGATGTACGATCACGCGGTTGCGGTCGTGCTCAAGACGCGGCGGCCGTCGATCTCGCTGGTGCAGCGGCACTTGCGCATCGGTTACAACCGCGCCGCGCGGCTGATCGAGCA
>VBCS01000356.1 GCA_005888955.1 Betaproteobacteria bacterium | reverse complement strand
GCTGCGTGGACGTTCAGTGGTCGGATTCACATTCCCATCCGCACTGACGCGAGGCCTGTATTTTACGCCGAGCTCGACTCCCGGTCCAAGCCGACGTCGAGATTGCGGACCTATCCGAGTTCCAGGACGACCGGCTGATGGTCCGACGCCTGCGTCTTCTGGTCGACGCGGACCGTGCTCACGCGCGGCACGAGATCGGCGGACACGAAGATGAAGTCGCAGTGTTGCTCCGGCTCGCCCGGCTTCTCCTTCTCGTAGATCTTGAACGTCGACGGATGCGGCTCGCCCGGGTGAGCGACTTCCCAGGCGTCGGCGAGCGGCGGCGCGCCATCGGCAAATGGCTCGGCCATGCGCGCGTGCAGCGGATCGTTCGGCTCGAGATTGAAGTCGCCGGTCATGATCGTCGCCGCCGGGCGCAACCGGGTATGAAACGGCCCACCGTCCCTGTCGACGATCGTGCCGAAGCGCGCGAGGCCGCTGCCTTCGGCGTAGATCGCGCGCAACGCCTCGACCTGCGCAGTGCGCTTCTTCACGCCGTAATACTCGAGATGCGTCGTGATCACGCGTACGCTGCCGAAAGGCGCGCTCACGACCGCTTCCAACGCGATGCGCGGCATGCCGTTGACGCCCGGATCGACGGGGTACGGCAGCAGATGCCGGAACACCTGGCCGACCGGATAACGGGAGAAGATCATGTTGCCGAAGTGGCGTCGTCCGCCTTCCTCCGCAGGAACGTCGACTGCAACACCGGGCACCGGCTGGTATCCCGGCAACAGCCGGGCGAGCGCGGCGAACTGATTCTCGCCCCGGCTCCCCGGCAACCGCGGATCGGGAAAATTGTTGGCGATCTCCTGCAGGCAGAGCACGTCGAAATCGGCGATCGCCTTGGCATGCTTGACGATCCTCGCCGGGTCGACCTTGTGATCGACGCCGCGACACCATTGAGTATTCCAGGTGATGAGCTTCACTTGATTCCCGCGCGCATGAAGGATTGAACGAATTGCCTCTGAAACAGCAGAAACGCGACCAGCAGCGGCGCCGTAGTCAACAGGGTCGCTGCGGTGATGATCGACCAGTCGATCCCCTGGTCGGTCGCCGAAAAGACCTGCAGGCCGACGGTCAACGGCCGCGATTCCACCGAGTTGGTTATGATCAGCGGCCACAGAAAATTGTTCCAGTGGTAGCTCACGCTGACCAGCGCATAGGCGAGATACACCGGCCGTGCCAGCGGCACGTATACCTTCCACAACAACTGCAGCGGCGTGCAGCCTTCGACCCGCGCGGCCTCGTCGAGCTCTGCGGGCACCGTCTTGAATGTCTGCCGCAGCAGAAAGATGCCGAACGCGCTCGCCATGTACGGTAGCCCGATGGCGATGATGGTGTCGCGCAAGCCTAAAGCCGTCATCGTCCGATAGTTTTCGACGATCAGGACGTCGGGCATGACCATGAGCTGGACCAGAACCAGCGCGAAAAGCACCGCGCGCCCCGGAAACGCGAAACGCGCGAAGGCATACGCGGCGAGCGTGCACAGGACGAGCTGCGCGGCAAGGATCATCGCGCACAGGATGATCGTGTTGACGAAATAGCGCGCGAACGGCGCCGCGTGCCAAGCCCTGACGAAGTTTTCCAGTGTCAGAGGCGCGGCGAGCACGAACCGGGTGGAGAATTCTCCCGGATGGAACGCGGTCCAGAAGGCGTACGCCAGCGGCAGGATCCACAGCGCGCCGAGCAGCCACGCGCCAGTGGTCTCGAGCCCGCGGCCGAAGCCGCGCGTGCCATGGACGGCCGTGCTCATCGATAGTGCACCCTGCGCTCGAGGAATCCGAACTGGCCGAGCGCAGCCAATCCGAGCACGGCGAGCAGCACCATCGTCAGCGTCGCCGCATACGCCGGGTCCCAGAACCGGAAACCGATTTCATAGATGTAATAAAGGAGGAGCTCCGTGGCATTGTCGGGCCCGCCCCGCGTCATCACCACAACGTGATCGACCAGGCGGAAGGCGTTGATGACGGCGTTGACCAGCACGAAAAACGTCGTCGGCATGAGCAGCGGAAAAGTCACGCGGCGAAAGAAGTACCACCGCGACGCACCCTCGATCGCCGCGGCATCCGCCAGCTGCGGCGACATCTGCTGCAGCGCAGCCAGATAGAAGATCATGAAAAAGCCGGCTTCCTTCCATACGGTGACGACCATCAGGCACGCGAGTGCCGTGTTCTTGCTGCCGAGCCAGTTATGCGTCGGCAATCCGAACGCGCTCGTGATCTTTTCCAGCAGTCCGTACTCGGGCGTGTAGAAGAAAAGCCAGATGTTCGCCACCGCGATCATCGGCAGGATCGTCGGCGTGAAATAGGCGAGCCGCAGCAGGCCGCGTCCGGCGATCTTGCCGTTGACCCATGCCGCCATCAGCAGCGCGAGCGCAATCGACAGCGGAATCGTTCCGCCCGCGTACCAGAGGTTGTTCGACAGCGACTGCCAGAAGATCGGATCGTCGGCGAGTGCCCGATAGTTGTCGACGCCGACGAAGGCGCTGCCGCGTCCGGCCTTGGGCGTCGAATGGAAGCTCTGCCACAGCGTCGCGGCGGCGGGGTAATGCGTGAAAAGCGCGAGCAGCGCCGCCGCCGGCAGGAGCATGAGCCAGCCGTAGAGCCATTGTGAGGTGCGCGTCATGTGCCAGTCGATGCGCCCGCGGACCTTCCTGTGGCGTCACTCCCGCGTAGGCGGGAATCCCGATTGTGGAGCTGACGACCCTGGATCCCCGGGTCTCGCTGGCGCTCGCCCGAGGATGACGTCATGTGTAGGGCGGCGGTCTGACTGCGTATTCTTACTTCCGATAGGGCCGCAAGAGGCGCTCCGCTTCGCGTTGCGCGTCCTTCATCGCCTGATCGGACGTCTTGGAGCCAGTCAATGCAGCTTGCAGGCCGTCGTTGAGCGCCTTGGTCACGCGCTGGTTATCGTGCGTCGACAGTTCGGCGACGGCGTACTGCAACTGGTCGCGCGCGACCGCGGCGGCCGGAAAATCGGCGACGTACTTCTTCATCGCCGGCGTCTCCCAGGCATCGGGTCGCACCGCGACATAGCCGGTGTCGATGCCCCATTGCGCGGCGCGCGCGGGCGAAGTGATCCAGCGGATGAACTTCACCGCCGCCGCCTTCTGCTCCGGCTTCGTCTCCTTGAACAGGTAGAAGTTGCCTCCACCGGTCGGGCTACCCCGCCGCTTGTTCGCGGGCAGCATTGCCACGCCGAACTCGAACTTGGCGTTGCTCCGTACGTTGGTGAGATTGCCGGTCGTCGTCCACATCATCGCGATCTTGCGCTCGAAGAAGTCCTTCGGCGTCGTGCCCCACTCGACGATGCCCTCGGGATGCACTTTGTACTTGTTGACCAGATCGACCCAGAATTGCAGCGCCTCGATCACGCCTTGCTTGTCGTAGTAGGTTTCGGTTCCGGCGGGGTTCATCAGGATGACGTCGTTCTCGGTGGTGAGCCCCTGGAACAACCAATAGGGAAATCCCGACGACGGGATCTGCACGCCCCATTGCGTGACCTTGCCCGACGCGTCGCGCTTGGTGAGCTTCTGCGCATAGGAGGCCATCTCGGCCCAAGTCGCTGGCGCCTTGTTCGGATCGAGCCCCGCTTCCTTGAACATCTCCTTGTTCCAGTAGAGCACGATCGTCGAGCGCTGGAACGGAATCCCCCAGGTCTTGCCCCCGGTCTGGCTGTTCTCCATGAACGCCGAGTAGAAGCCCTTCACCCACGCCTGGTCTTCCGGCGTCTTGATGTAGGTATCGAACGGCACGACCGCATCCTCGTCGATCAGCGTGAACATGTCGGTCGACAACAGAACCGCGGTCGTCGGTGCGTCGCCGCCCTTGGCCGCAGTCAGCGCCTTGGTGATCGCCTCCTGATACGCGCCGGCATAGATCGGCCGGACCTTGATTCCCGGGTTCTCTTTCTCGAAGTCCGCGGCCAACCCATCGACGATCTTGGTGATCGGCCCGCCGACGGCGACCGGATAGTAGAACGAGATCTCGACGCT
>VBCS01000355.1 GCA_005888955.1 Betaproteobacteria bacterium | reverse complement strand
AAGCCCACGTCGTCGAGAAATTCGAGCCGGGACTCGAGCTCGGCGACGATGTCACGCGCGATGGCCGCCTCGCGACCGTGCAAATCCAGCTCTGCGAAGAATCGCCGTGCTTCGCCGACCGAGAGCCGAGTCAGGTCGGCGATCGACTGCTCGACAAAGCGCACGGCGAGCGCCTGCGGATTGAGCCGTTGACCGTGACACGCAGGGCAGACCCGCTCGTCGTCTCCGTACCACTCGTTCCACCAGATTTCCTCGCCGGTCTGGTCGGCGTCGAAGCCGCGGAGCTTCAGGCCCGTGCCGAAGCACGTGGCGCACCAGCCATGCTTGGAGTTGAACGAGAACAAGCGCGGGTCGAGTTCCGGAAAGCTGCGGCTGCACACGGGACAGGCGCGCTTGGTGGAGAAAACAGCAGCAGGGTCAGACTCGAGTTTCGCTGTACCGCGTTCCGTAGATCGGGACGCTTGCGGAAAGTCGTCTCTGACCCTATTTTTCGCAAGCGGCAACGCGTGGACGGTCCCCTTTCCGAACTCGAGCGCGCGCGCGAGCCCCTCGCGCAACGCGCGCTCGGCGGCGGGACCGACGATGAGGCTCGCCACGGGCAGCTCGATCGAGTGCTCCTTGAAGCGGTCGAGGCGCGGCCAGCGCGCGGTGGGAAGCATTGCGCCGTCGACGCGCAGCTCGGCAAAGCCCTTGCGCGCCGCCCACTTCGCGAGGTCGGTGTAGTAACCCTTGCGGGCAACCACCAGCGGCGCGAGCAGCGCGAGATGGCGACCGGCGTAGTCGCGCAGCAATTTCGCCGCGATAGCTTCCTCGCTTTGCGGCGCGATCGGCGCGTCGTGATCCGGACAGTATTGCGTGCCGACCTTGACGTAGAGCAGCCGCAGGAAATGATAGACCTCGGTGAGTGTGGCGACCGTGCTCTTGCGCCCGCCGCGGCTGGCGCGCTGCTCGATCGCCACCGTCGGCGGAATGCCGAAGATCGCGTCGACGTCCGGACGTGAAGCGGGTTGCACGAATTGCCGCGCATAGGCATTGAGCGACTCGAGATAGCGGCGCTGTCCTTCCGCGAACAGGATATCGAACGCGAGCGTGCTCTTGCCGCTGCCCGACACCCCGGTGACGACGGTGAAGCGCTCGCGCGGGATGCTCACGTCGATGTTCTTCAGGTTGTGCTCGCGGGCGTTGTGGATGCGAATCGCGTTGCGGCGTTGCGATCCGGCTGCCGGTCGTGGCGGCTCGCGCACCCCGATCCTGCGCACGACCGCGCCGGGCGCGGCCTCGTAGTTTCGCAATGCCGTACCCGTATGTGATGCGGCGCATGCCATCACGTCGGCCACCGTGCCGGCGACGACCACATGACCGCCGGCATCGCCGCCCTCGGGACCGAGGTCCACGATCCAATCGGCAGCTCGAATCACGTCGAGGTTATGCTCGATCACCACCAGCGTGTGTCCAGCGGCGACGAGCTTGCGAAACGCGCCGAGGAGTCGCGCGACGTCGTCGAAATGCAGTCCCGTCGTCGGCTCGTCGAACAGAAACAGCTTGCCCGGCGAGCCATCGCCGTTGGCGCGAGGGCGCACTGGCGAGCGGCTCGCCACGTTCAGGAATCCGGCCAGCTTCAACCGTTGCGCTTCGCCGCCGGAAAGCGTCGGGACAGGCTGTCCGAGCTTGAGGTAGTCGAGACCGACCTCGGCGAGCGGCCTGAGCGCCGCATCGATGTCAGGTCTGCCGCCGAAGAATGCGCGCGCCTCGCCGACCGTCATGTCGAGCACGTCGGCGATCGACTTGCCTTCGAGCCTGACGTCGAGCACTTCGGCGCGATAGCGCTTGCCGTCGCAGTCCGGGCAGCGCAGATAGACGTCCGACAGGAACTGCATCTCCACGTGCTCGAACCCGTTGCCGCCGCACGTGGGGCAGCGGCCGGTGCCGGCATTGAAGCTGAACGTGCCCGCAGTGTAGCCGCGCTCTTTGGCGAGCGGTACGCCCGCGAATTGCCTGCGGATCGCGTCGAAGGCGCCTATGTAGCTCGCGGGGTTGGAGCGCGTGGTGCGGCCGATCGGCGTCTGGTCGATCAGCACGACATCGCCGATCAGGTCGTGTCCACGCAAGCCCCGATGCGCGCCCGGGGCTTCGGTGGGCTTGCCCTTGGCGCGCAGCAACGCGGCGTGCAGCACGTCCTGCACGAGCGTCGATTTGCCGGACCCCGACACACCGGTAATGCACACCAGGCGCTCGAGCGGGATCGCAACGTCGATGTTCTTGAGATTGTGATCGGAGGCTCCAATGAGCTCGATCTTTGCGCCATTGATCGGCACGGGAATCGGCGCGGACCGATCGGCACGCTTGCGGCCTGCGAGATAATCCCCGGTGAGCGAACGCGTGTTCGTCATCAACTCCGAGGGCGTGCCAAAGAAAACGACCCGCCCGCCGTGCTCGCCGGGCCCAGGTCCGATGTCGAGCGCATGGTCCGCGGCGAGCATGATCTGCGGGTCGTGTTCGACGACGACGAGCGAGTTGCCGGCGTCGCGCAGCCGCTCCATGACGCCGATCACGCGACCCATGTCGCGCGGATGCAGGCCTATCGACGGCTCGTCGAGGACGAATAGCGTGTTGACGAGCGACGTGCCTAGCGCGGTCGTCAGGTAAGGTTCGGGACTGACGATCGAGCGTGAGATAACCAAGGCCGACCTCCGACAGGTAGTTCAGCCGGGCGTGGATTTCGTCGAGTAACAGGTCGGTCGCCTCGTCGAACGGCGCCGGCAAGTGCAGGTGTGAAAAGAACTCGCGCGCGCGATCGATCGGCAGCAACATCAGATCATGCACGGTCAGTCCGGGCAGCCGCGCGAAGGAAGCGCCGTCGAGCTCGACGCCGCGCGGGCGGAAACGCAACTCCGGCTCGAGCACGCGTTCGCTGTCGTCGCGGGTTCCCAACCGCCACAGCAGCGCATCGGGTTTGAGCCGTGCGCCGCCGCAAGCAGCGCAGGGCGTATACGCGCGGTACTTCGACAGCAGCACCCGGATGTGCATCTTGTACGCCTTGGTCTCGAGCCACGCGAAGAACCGCTTGACGCCGTACCAGGTCCCCGGCCAGGAGCGCTCCCAGCTCTTCCACTCGGGCTCGCCTTCCAGCACCCATCGCCGGTGCGCTTCGTCGAGGTCGCGCCACGGTACCTCGAGCGGGACGCCGCGCTTTTTCGCGTACTTCACGAGCTCGTCCTGACACTCGCGAAAGCTCGCGCTCTGCCACGGCTTGATCGCGCCTGCGCGAAGCGTCTTCGCGGCATCGGGAACGATGAGCCCGTTGTCGATGCCGATCACGCGGCCGAAGCCGCGGCAGGTCTCGCACGCGCCAAGCGGGGAGTTGAACGAGAAGAGGCTGGGCGCAGGGTCGCGGTAGCGGATATTGCAATCCGGGCAGTGCAGGTCGGTCGAGAAGCGCCAGATGTCCAAAAGCGCGGCGGCTTCGATCGGCGCTGTCGTCGGCGACGATTCGTCCGGGACGGGGTGGACATTGACCAGCCCGTGGCCCACCCGGAGCGCGGCTTCGAGCGCCTCGATCACGCGCGCACGTTCCGTGTTGCCCATACGGAACCGATCCTGGACGACTTCGAGGAGGCGGGCGCTCCGCGCGTGGATGCGCGAGTAGCCCTGCCGTTCGAGCAATTGGACGATCTCCGCCTCCGAGAAATTATCAGGCACGGTGACCGGAAACGTGACGACGAGCCGCGGGTCGCCGGCCGATAGGCTCCGTTCAGCCAATGCATCGTAGATCGTTTCCGGAGTGTCCCGTCTGACCTTGCGGCCGCAGCCGCGGCAATACAGCTCCGCGGCGCGCGCGTAGAGAAGCTTCAGGTAATCAGCGAGCTCCGTCATCGTGCCCACGGTCGAGCGCGACGTGCGCACCGGATTGGTCTGATCGATGGCGATCGCCGGCGGAATGCCGTCAATTCGGTCGACTTGCGGCTTGTCCATCCGATCAAGGAACTGGCGCGCGTACGGCGAGAAAGTCTCGACGTAACGACGCTGCCCTTCTGCGTACAGCGTGTCGAAGACGAGCGAGGATTTGCCGGACCCCGATACCCCGGTCACGACGACGAGCTCGTTGAGGGGGAGCTCGAGCGAGAGGTTCTTCAGATTGTTCTGGCGAGCGCCGTGGATGACGATGCGTTCGGACATGATCTGACGGATAGGGCTAGGCACAGCGGTGTTACGACGCGCGCGAGTAGGCCGATTCGGTCCCTTCGAGCTGCGTGAAACGCACGGACAGTATTTCGGCCGTCGTGAGGGCGCCGGTGACGTCCTTTTCAACCAGCAGGAGACGCTGTGCCTCGGCCAGGCCGGCGGGGATCACCATCTTTCCGCCGGCTTTCAACTGTTCGATGAGCGGCGGTGGAATGAGGTCCGGCGCGGCAGTGACGATGATCTTGTCGTAGGGTGCGTGCTCGGGCCAACCGTAATATCCGTTGCCGATCTTGAATTCGATGTTCGTGTACTGCTGCTGGCGCAGGCGTTGTTTCGCCTGGTTCGCTAGCTCTTCGAGGAGTTCCACGCTGTAAACTTTTTGCGCAAGCTCCGCAAGCACCGCGGCCTGGTAGCCCAAGCCGGTGCCGATCTCGAGGACCGCATCGCCGGCATCGATGGCAAGGAGATCCGTCATCAGCCCCACGATGAACGGCTGCGAAATCGTCTTACCGAATCCGATCGGTAGCGGAACGTTCGCATACGCGAATGGCTGCAGCTCTACCGGGACGAACTCGTGTCGCGGCACCTTGCCGAGCGTAGCCATGACGCGCTCGCCGAGCGCCGCCTTGCCGATGCTCGCGCAAGCGAAAATGGTGTCGGCCGTGACGGCCGCGACCATCTGCTCTCGCGCGGCGGCGTATACGTCTGGGGTCATAGTGCTATCCGGCGGCAGGCCTGCGACGATGAGTGAGAAGCTGGATCTGAGCATGACCGAGAGCATAGCAGGCGTACGGTCCCCGAATCGTATGCGCCATGGGCCACCTCGCGAGAGCCTGAGGCGCAGAGCTATAGGCAAGCGCGGCGCCGACAGGTTCCCGTCGGCCTTGATTTTACGCGTGGATCGTGAGGAAGGCGGTGCAGACACGCCGATCGGGCCCTTGTATTTCGGCTACGGCCATACCGCCGACGGCAACAGTAGTTGGTATCTGTTTCCTCGGACGGCCGTGACGCGTTACGGCCGCGCGAAGGGGTGCGCCTCTAGCGTAACGAGCGCGACGCCTGCCAGCACCAGCGCGGCGCCTCCGAGCTGGATCCAGTGCACCGGCTCTTCGAGAATCCAGAAGCCGAGCCCGATCGTGAATACAGGACCGAGCGAGCCGACGAGCGAAGTGCGATTGGCGCCGATGCGCTTGATCGCCTCGGCAATGAGATACGTCGGCAACACCGTCGCGAACACCGCCATCGCCAGCGAAAGCAGGTGAATCCGTAATGGCACATCGAGCGCGGAAACCGGCCGCGTCGCGACGAATTGCACGAAGACGAACACCGCGGAGACGAGCATCGCCAGCGCGATGAAGCGCAGGCTCCCGAGCCGCGCGATT
>VBCS01000052.1 GCA_005888955.1 Betaproteobacteria bacterium | reverse complement strand
AAACATCGACGAGCTTATGCGGCTGCTGGCGGGCGCGCGTCCTGCCTGAACACGCGTTCTGAGGTGCGAATTCATTCGCACGCGCCCCATCACCCGCCACCGCGGCCGGATGAATCCGGCCCTACAGAGACTGGACGCATAGCGCATGTTCGAAGGATTCAACCGCGCGCAGATCGACACCCCGGGCGCCCGCATCAACCTGCGCCACGGCGGATCGGGGCCGCCGCTGCTGCTTTTGCATGGCAACCCTCTGACGCACGTGATGTGGCACAAGATCGCGCCGCGGCTTGCCGAGGATTTCACGGTCGTGGCAACCGACCTGCGCGGTTACGGCGACAGCTCCAAGCCCGAGGGCGGCGCCGACCATGGCGGGTATTCGTTTCGTGCCATGGGTCGCGATCAGGCCGAAGTCATGGAAGCGCTCGGATTCCGTGAATATCGGGTATGTGGCCACGATCGGGGTGCGCGGGTGGCGCACCGCATGGCGCTCGACTATCCGCAACGAGTGAGCAAAGTCGCATTCCTGGACATCGTTCCGACCCATCACCTGCTCAACAACATCAAGAAAGCCTGGGCGGTCGATTCCTACCACTGGTTTTTCATGGCGCAGCCGTACGATTATCCGGAACAGATGCTGATCGCCTACGGGCTGGAGCGCTACATTCGCAGGAAGCTCGACAAGAAAGGCGTCGGCATGAGCGGATTCACCGAGGAAGCGCTCGCCGAGTACATCCGTTGCTGCACGCCCGAGAACATTCACGCGGTGTGCGAGGACTATCGCGCCGCCGTCTCGATCGATCTCACCCACGACGAGGCGGACCTGCAGCGCAAGCTCGATTTTCCCGTGCTCGTGCTTTGGGGCGAGCGCAGCCACGTCAACCGCAGCTACAAGCCGATCGAGGCATGGCTGGAACGGGCGAGCGATGTCCGCGGCAGGATGCTGCCGTGCGGCCACTATCCCGCGGAACAGGCGCCCGACGAGACATATGCGGAGCTTTACGCCTTCTTCAGGGACGAACCCGGCCGCTGATGCTCCGGAACAACGCATACACTCCGGAAAGCGCGATAGCTGCAATTGCATCGATCGCTGTCAATCCAGTCCTTGGCAATGAGCTGTTACGTTTGCAATGGCTGCAATTTGCGCCGATCGCTGTCAAAATAGAGTCAAGATAGCGGCCGGGCCGCGTAAACAAGTCGTAAAGGAAGAGAGCGATGCGCTGGGTTTCCGCTGCGATACTGGCCCTGGCTTCAATCGTGCCCGCCGCGGCACTTACGCCGGTCGTCGACTTCGATCTGAACCGGTATTACGGAACCTGGTACGAAATCGCCGCGATTCGCGGTTTCCTGCAAAGCCGCTGCGCACGCGATACGCGAGCGGAGTACACGGCTGCCGAGTACGGCGCCATCGCGACGCGGAGCCATTGCCTGCGCGCGGACGGCACTGCCGAGATCAACGAAGCACGGGCGCGTCCCCTCGATCCCGCGCTGCCGTCGGTGCTCAAGGTGACGTCGGTCAACTTCCTCGGCATCTGGTGGTATCCGTTCGGGCGCGAGTCGATCATCATCGCTCTCGGCCCCGAATATCGCTGGCTCGCCGCCGGACATCCGTCTCAGATGCCGAGGAAGTTGACCGACGTCACCTTGAGCACCGACGGCAGCGCGGGATCGAGGGGACGCGCCCGTGCTTCGTTGATCTCGGCAGTGCCGTCCGCGCGCAGGCGGCACGCCTCTGCGACGAAATTCGTTGACTCGGGTCCGGGACGGTACGACGACGGCTAGGCGCGCAGCGCCGGGCGGGCGATGCTATCCTCTTCGGTCAGGTATCGGTCGCTACAGGAGGTCGTTCGTGCGCTTGGTACACCTGCTCATGATCGCGGCTGCGCTCGCGGGCTGCGCGGACAAGCCGAGCAAGGATGAGCAGGAAGCGGCGAAGAACACCTTCGTGTGCCTGCTCGACGGCGAGCGCCTGGTGATCCGCTTCGACATGGGCATGGCGCGCATGCTGATGCCGAATGGTGACCGGGTCGACCTCTATCAGATACCGGCCGCGTCGGGCGTGCGCTTCTCCAACGGAAATCTGGAATTGCGCGGCAAGGGCACCGATTTGACCGTCGTCGACAACAATACCGCCACGCAGGTCCCGCTCGCGCAGTGCGCCCCCTATAACGTGCCGAAGCAATAAAACGGCGCGTCCTCCTCACTCCTGCCTTGAAACACCTCGCGTCGGCCAGAGCGCCTCGGCCTCCTTGTTTGGCCAACAAGAAATGGATCGCATTGTGTCGGGCTCGCGCGACTAGCGCTGCCGCTTGCTCTCGTCGATGTCGAGGTACATCCAGATGTCGGAGCGAATCGGGTGCGGTTTGTAGCCGATGACCCAGGACTGTATGACGTGGTCTTCCAGCAGGTGATGCGTGAGCCTCCACGGCGCATACGCGACGACCAGGTCCGTCATGCGGTCGTAGAGCTTCGTGCGCTCGGGTGAATCGGGAAGCTTCCTGGATTCCTCGTAGAGCCGGTCGAACTCGGGCAGCTTGAAGCGCGAGTCGTTGGTCTGCCCGATGTTCGGACCGTAAAGGTTCTGCATGAAGTTCTCGGCGTCGGGATAATCGGCTTGCCAGCCATCCTGACGCATCTGCAGCTTGCCGGCGCGCGCCATCTTGCGCAGCTCCGGTACCTTGTCCTTCTTGAACACCATGCGAATACCGATCGCGTCCATGGACTTCTTCCACAGCTCGTCGTACTCGCGCGCCCTCGAGGTCGGCGACGACCACTGCTCGATGATCAGCGGCTTGCCGTCGGGCAGCTCGCGATAACCGTCACCGTCGCGATCCTTGTAGCCGAAGCGCTCGAGCAGCGCCCGCGCCGCCGCAGGATCGTAGGCCTGTGCCTGCGTCTTGTGGTCGGGGTCGTAGCCCGCGATGTCGGGTGGTATGGGACCTTGCGCGGGAACCGCGCGGCCCATGAACAGTACACGGATGAATTCGCCGGTGTTGAACGCCATCCCGATCGCGCGTCGCAATGCGATCTTTTCCGGCGTATACCCACCGACGACCGGGTCCTCCATGTTGAAGTATGCCCACCAGGTATTCGGCCGCAGCAACAGCTCGTGGTAGATGCCTTTCGCCGCCAGCGCGGGTTTGAGCTTGCCGTTGTCGAGGAGCTCGCCGACGAAACCCAGCGGGAAGGGCTGCAGATAATCCACTTCGCGCTTGAGGAATGCGAGCCAGCGCGGCTGCTGCTCCTCGATCACCGAGATCTCGATGCGGCCGATTGCCGGAAGCACCCTGCCCTTGAGCGCGCGCGCGATCGCCGCGTCGGACTTATTCGCGGGCGCCGGCTCGTCGAATACGAACTTGCGAAACTGCGGGTTCGCTTCGAGAACGATGCGGCTGCTGCGCTTGTACTCCTTGAGCAGATAAGGCCCGGTGCCGACCGGATGTGCGCCGGCGTCGTTGCCGTAAGCATCAATGACTTCCCGCGCGACCGCCGCGCTGGCCGGCATCGCCAGCACATACAAAAACGTGTAGTCGGGCTGCTTCAGACGTATGCGCAGCGTGTAACGATCGATTATCTCGAGCCCGGCGATGGGCGCGTCGTAGTCGAGCTTGCCGGTCTTTTTTGCCGCCGCCTGCAGCTCGTCGCCGCCGATGAGCTTTCCTTCGACGACCCACGTCCACGGCGAGCGCAAGGCCGGATCGAGCAGCCGCTTGAGCGAATACGCGTAATCGGCTGCGACGAGCTCGCGCGGCTTGCCTTTGAATGCGGGATCGGCCGCAAAGAAGATGCCCTTGCGTACGCGGCAGAGGTATGTCGCACCGCGATCGGAGACTTCGGGCAAGCGCTCGAGCGTGAGCGGCGCGAGCTTCACCGGCCGCGCCAGATATTCGTATTCGAGCATCGATTCGGAGATTTCCTCCACCACCGAGTTCGACGCCGCGTCATAGGCGAGAACGGGATCGAAGCTCGACTCGGCGATGGAAAATGCGGTCCGCAGCACCTTGCCCGAGTCGGCGGCGGCGGCGGAAAAGCTCGAGGCGAACAGCACGACGGCAAAGGTGCGCGCGAATCTCACGGCAGCTCCTGCAGGCAGAAGGTCACGGCGTCCCGATGGGACGACCGCGCTATAATCGTAACATTCGAAAACTCTTCGACGGAGACGAGACATGGGCAAAGGCGACGTTCGAACGCGCCGTGGCAAGATCTTCAACGGCAGCTACGGCAAAAAACGGCCACATAAGCCCAAACAGCGGAAAAAGCGCTGAACCCATCGCACGGGTACGCGCGTTCTGATTGCGCGCTGACGAAGGTGCGGCGGTGGAGATGAAGAAGCTTTCCGGGGGCAACCTGCGCGCGGCGGGTTACGACGAGCGCAATCGCCTGCTGCGGGTCGAGCTTACCAGCGGGACCTTCGAGTATTCCGGCGTCGCGCTCGACACCTGGCGCCGCTTCGCCGGCGCGTCCTCGCCATGGAGCTTTTTCCGCGACAACATCGAGGAAGATTACCCCGCGAAGCGCGTCCGCTGACCCCGCGGGGTATGAACCACGATTACTGCACGTTGAGCCGCTTGCCTGCGGACGCCGCTTTCTTGGCGAGCTTGAGCTCGAGCACACCCTTGTCGTAGCGGGCTTCGCTCTGCGCTTCGTCAAGCTCGGTCGGCAGAGTGATGCTGCGAAACGCGTTGCCGTAAAAGGCAGAGTGATGCTGCGAAACGCGTTGCCGTAAAAGCGCTCGCTGCGCAGCACGCGCTGCCCGTCCTTCACTTGCTTTCCGCGCTTGACCTCGGCGCCCAGCGTCACCTGATTGCCATCGATGGTGACCTGGATGTCGTCCTTGCTTACGCCCGGAATTTCGGCGTGAACGGTATAAGACTTGTCATCTTCGGTGACATCCATCTTGATCGTCACCGGGGCTGCCCTGCCTTCCATGCGAATCGGCTGGAAGAAGCCGCGGAACAGCTCGTCGATACCGGTGTCCACCAAGGGATCGTAGGGAATGAGACTTGCCATGCCGCTCTCCTTTCGTGTCGTAGGTTGGTCGGAACGGCGGCAACTCGATTCCGCTTGGAGCAGCCATCCCTGCAGGCCGCATCTGGGCGCGGCGTCGCTTGCGTTCAAGTCCCCCGGAACCCGAAAAGCGTGCGATCCTTGATACCGGTCAAACCGGCCGCGCCAGCCGGTCGGATCGAAACAGCGCACTGTGGAGATTGCCGATGACGAACCTCACCGACAGCCAACGCGACGAGCTCGCCGGCAGGCTGGCCGCACGGCGGCAGACACTGCGCGCCGAGGTACAGCGCGAGCTCGCCAACAGCGACGACCCGCGCATCGTCGGCTTCAAGAACGAGCTTGCCGCTACCGAGGATTGGGTGCTGGCGGACATCCTGGCGGATCTCGATATTGCGATGGTCACGCGCGACATCGCCGAGCTCGCCGAGGTCGAGGCGGCACTCGCCCGGATCGACGACGGGAGCTATGGAACCTGCAGCGATTGCGGTCAGCCGATCGGCTGGCCGCGCCTGAACGCCCAGCCGACGGCAGAGCGCTGCATCGCCTGCCAGGAAAAACGCGAGGTCCGCTCCGGCCGCCCCGGACATCCAACGTTGTAGCCCGGGCTGGAGCCCGAAGGGCGATGCCCGGGAGAAACTCCGCAATGAAACGTGGGCCCGGGGTTCGCGCTGCGCGCTCAGCCCGGGCTACGTCCGCCGCGCCGGCCCGCCGGGCGCGTAGCGCTTGATCCAGGCGAAGAACTCGCGGTACCAGAGCCGCGAGTTCTGCGGCTTGAGTATCCAGTGATTCTCGTCGGGAAAATAGACCAGCCGCGCGGCGACGCCGCGCGCCTTGAGCGTGTCGTAGTACTGCAGAGCCTGCGTTGCGGGCACGCGGTAATCGCGCTCGCCGTGAATCACCAGTGTGGGCGTCTTGAATCTGCGCGCGTAGTGGTGCGGCGACTGTTTCATCACCCGTGCCGGGTTGTCCCAGTGAAAAGCACCGAGCTCCTTGGCGAAAAACATGTAGGCGTCGGTCGCCATCATGCTGACCCAGTCGTAGCAACCGGCGTGGCACACGAAGGTCCGGTAGCGATCGGTGTGGCCGTTCATGTACGCGACCATGTAGCCGCCGTAGCTGCCGCCGGTCGCGACCAGCCGCCCGCGGTCGATGTAGCGCTGACGCAACATGAAATCGGTCGCCGCCTCGACATCGGCGAACTCTTTCGTCCCGTAATCGCCCGTGATGGTCTCCAGCCATCGCTGGCCAAAGCCCGACGAGCCGTGGTAATTCACGCCGACGACGACGTAGCCGTAGCCGGCGAAAACTTGCGTATTCCAGCGGAAGTGCCAGCCGTCGACATGCGCCGCGTGCGGGCCCCCATGAATCGAATGCAACAACGGCCACTTTTTGCGCGGGTCGAAATTGGGCGGGTACGTGACCCAGATCTGGACGGGCTCCCCGCCCCAACCGCTTATCGTCAGCTCACGCGTCGTTCCGAGTCGAACCCGGGCAAACAGCGCGCGGTTCAGACTTTCGATCGGCCGTTCGCTGCGGCCGTCGGCAGCGAGCGCGAACAGCGCCGGCGGATGCGAGAGCATCGAGCGATCCAAGGCGATGCGGCTGCCGTCGCGCGACAGCGCAAAGCCAGTGATCATTCCGCCGCGCGCTACCATCGTCGGCAGGGGATCGTTGAGCCCCAACCGGTAGAGTCCCTGCCGGCCATGATCTTCGATGAGCATGTACAGCGTCGCGGCGTCGGGCGCCCAGGCGTGCCGGCTCGTGGCGCGATCGAGCCGTGAGCCGAGGCGCCGCGTGTGGCCGCGATGTCGCTCGTACAGCGTCAGCCGTCCCTGGTCGTTGAACGCGCGCTTGAGGTTGTACGAATTCCAGACAATGTAACGGCCGTCGGGCGAATAGCGTGGATTCGCATCGCCAAAGCCGCTATCCGCGGTGAGCGTGCGCTGCCGGCCGGTGGCAATGTTGACGACGACGATGTCGGTCTCGTCCATCATCCCGGGCTCGGGGTTGAGATCGACCGTCAGCGCAAGCTCGCCGCCGTCCGGATGCACATCGTAGAGCTCCGCCGACGGTTCCCATAGCTGCAGCGCGAGCCCGGTGCCCGCGAGCAGATCGCGCGTGCGTCCGGTCGCAACGTCTGCGGCGAACACGTGCGGTTCCCGCCCGTCGGTCAGCCAGTGGTCCCAGAAGCGGAACTCCCTGCGCTCGGAAAGATGCGCCTTGACCTTGGCTTCCTTGCGCTCCTTCCTACGTTTGGCCTGCTCCTTGTCGGTCTTAAGATCGGGCCATACCCAGGAGATGAACGCGATCCGCTTGCTGTCGGCGATCCAGCGCAGGCCCAACGCACCGCTCGCGACCGACGCGAGCCTCCGCGCTTCGCCGCCGTCAGGTGCGATCAAGTAGACCTGCGGCTCCTCGTCGTCCTTGCGCTTGGCTGCGAACGCGATCCATCGGCCATCCGGCGACCAGCAAGGCTCGCTGTCCTTGTCGCCGGCGGTCAGCCGGCGCGCCCGTGCGCCGTCGGTCGGGAAAAGCCAGAGCTCGGTGCTCCCCTCGTTCTTGTCCATGTCATAAGAAGTGACCGCGGCACAGGCGGTGCGTCCATCGGGCGAGAGCGTCGGAGAGCCGATACGTTTGATCGCCCACAAATCTTCGACACGCAAGGGGCGTTGGCTTCGAGGCATGAGCTGGGTTCCGGGAAAGATATTGTTGTGGCAACGGCGGTGGGGCCCGCGCGCGAAGCGCGCAATTGTACGCTCGCTCGCGGCGAATCGCGTGTTGCAATGCGGTAGAATTCACCCTGCATTGGCGGTGCGTTGCGCGAGGCGTTGAACCGGCGCGCGGGCCTGTCCTAATCAGCTATGGATGCGTCTCGTTTCTGCGCGCCGGTTAACGCTTCTTGCCACGATGTCTCGCAGCGCGCCGGTTAACATTTCTTGCCACGATGGTTGCGCGGCGCGCCGGTTAACGCTTCTTGTTACGACGTCGCGCAGCGCCGGTTATCTTGCCATGCTATCTCGCAGCGCGCCGCTACTGCTTCTCGCCGCGATCTACTTCGATGCGCCGGTTAGCGTTTTCGGTTACGAAAGACAATCACAATGAACTATCGCCGCCTAGGCACTTCCGGGCTCAAAGTCAGCGAACTGTCGTTCGGCTCCTGGATCACCTACGGGAACCAGATGGGAGACGATCTCGCACGGGACTGCATGGCGGCCGCGTACGCCGCCGGGGTCAACTTTTTCGATAACGCGGAGGTTTATGCCAAGGGTCGATCCGAGACGATCATGGGCAACGTCCTGAAGAAGCAGGGCTGGCGGCGCAGCTCGTACATCGTTTCGACCAAGTTCTTCTGGGGCCTGAACGACGGGCCGAACGAGAAGAACACCCTCAATCGCAAATACCTCATGGAAGCGGTCGATGGTTCACTCGAGCGCCTGCAGCTCGACTACGTCGACTTGGTCTTCTGCCATCGTCCCGATGCTGAAACGCCAATCGAGGAAACCGTCTGGGCGATGCACGACATGATTCGCGCGGGCAAGGCGCATTATTGGGGCACCTCGGAATGGAGCGCCGCGGAGATCATGGCGGCGTGGCAGATCGCCGAGCGGCATCATCTGGCCAAGCCGGTGATGGAGCAGGCGCAGTACAACCTTTTTCACCGCGACCGCGTCGAAAACGAGTACGCCCGGCTCTATGACGACATCGGCTTTGGCCTGACCACTTGGAGCCCGCTTGCATCGGGATTGCTCACCGGCAAGTACAACGACGGCATCCCGACAGGCTCACGCGCCGCGCTCAAGGGCTACGAATGGCTGGCCGAGAGCATCGTCGATCCAGCAAAGATTGCCAAGGTCCGGCAACTGATTCCGATCGCGAGGGATCTCGACTGCACGCTCGCGCAGCTCGCCCTTGCATGGTGCATCAAGAATCGGCACGTGAGCACGGTGATCACCGGCGCGACCGGCCGGAACAGGTGACCGAGAACATGAAGGCGCAGGATGTCGCTCCCAGGCTCACTGCAGAAGTGCTCTCGCGC